>JAAEPW010000407.1 GCA_024232355.1 Chloroflexota bacterium
AACCCCGTGCCCGCAGGCACCGTGCCAAGTGCCGGTGTCACTACAAATGGACCGGAGCCGGCAGCGGATGTGCAGACGGGCATGGTTGCAGACGGAACGAGGGCGATGCCGCCGACCGGCGAAAATGACGGAGCAGCGAGGACTCCATCATGGCAGAAGTACTGGACCCCGAATTTCAGGACTCTGTTGAATACTTCCACCAGTCCGTTTTCTGTGGGATTGTAGACCGCCGAACGTGTGTGGGCGATCCCATGACGTTTTAGGAATGCTGAAAACTCAAAAGACACAAATTGCGGCCCATTATCTGACACGAGCTCATCAGGATTACCAAACCTAGCAAACACAGTTTCTAGCCACTTCGCCACGTGGCCAGAGCAAATGTCGGTTGTCAGTAGACACTCGGGGAAGTTGCTCGTGTAGTCGATCACTGTGACAATGTACTTTTGGTGTTGCGGTGCATCGACAAACGGTCCCGAGATGTCTAACCCAACTTTTGCCCATGTTTGTGCAGGTTTGGGAATGGTGATTTTTGGGATGTCTGTTGGGGGTGTTGACTTCCCACTGAACTGGCAACCCACACACTGACCAACCAGCTCCTGAACCTGCGTGTTCAGACCTGGCCACCAGAACATCTCACGCAGCTTGCGCCTCATCCGGGTGACCCCAGGGTGCCC
>JAAEPW010000408.1 GCA_024232355.1 Chloroflexota bacterium
CGCGATCTGTCTCATCAAGAAGCGCGATCACATTGTTGTTGCCATGCAAGTCGATTCCTCCGTATAGTTCCATCTTGTCCTCCTCGTTGGGTTGTGGTTTTGGTTTCATATCTCAAACCGTACAGCCCATTCGAGGGGACTTCTAGATGGTTTACAGGCACTTCGACTTGCAACTTTCCTTATGGATAAACAGATCTCATGGGTAATCGGATTCATTGTTAAATGATTCTCTAGGATTGCCAAAATCACCGATATCTTCTGCTCAACCATAGTTTCAGAAATCTGTCGGTGACATTGTAGGATACATCGTTGCGATCGATGAGATCTCTTTTTAGTAACGCCTCGATGGAACGCTGTACATTTGACGCCGAGCGCATTCCGTATCTTTGGATAAAATCGGTGGTGAACACGCTGGTTGACTGTGGTTCTTGAGACAATCCGACCAGAAGACGACGTTGGTTCGGGGTTAGCATGTCCAGAGTCGATGTGTATGCGAGAAAACGATTCTTTATAAACGGAATCCAAATGCTCGACCGCGATGGGGCTTAGGGGATAGTGCCTTCCGGTGGCTCGACGGTTTGCTGATCAACTCCAAAGCTAAGCTGGGGCTTTTCTTATCGTTCTGCATTTTGCGTTACGCACCATGCGTTACACACCATGCGCAACACAACTATTGATAAAGATTAGGATTTTCTATCTGGAATCAGTAGTAGAATCTTTGTGCCGGCTATTTTCGAGGACACACTGCTCAAGTGATAGTAAACCATTTTTACATCGTTAATACTATAACTCCTTGATCAGTCTTTTGCCACTTATACAGAATTAAACGACGGAAACCCCTGGAAGCTAAACATCCTCGAACTATAGCCGATATAGAAATAGAGGTTATATTGTATTTAGTGAGACTAGAAAAAGATACAAATATAGAAAAACAATACAATATCCAGACCTGCTTTTTAATTGGAAACTCGCGTCAGCTCGAATGGTCGTGCTGCCGCGTCTCTGGCCGGCCTGGTGACTGTATGAAAAAGGGAACACAATGAAGATCTCTTCTGTAGGTGCCTTTTGTTTGGTTTTGTTCTCTGTAGTTTGCGGTTCAGAAGACGTCGCTGGATCTGAATACCTATATGCTGAAGCATATCCAATGGTAATTCCCCTGGCAGATGACGAATGCTGTTCAGATCCTGGGGCGATTTCAGAGTGCTGGTGGCGAGACGCTGACCGGGATGGGATAACCTGCTCGGCATCAAACGCCTGTCCTGATTCCCGTGACTGCAATTACGACGACACCGGACCGTTAAACCAGGGATTGTGCGAGTGTGAAGATCAGGAAGACTGCTACGATGGCGACACGCTTTTAGGTGTTTGTAATGCATCGGGGGTCTGTGGACCATCCTATTGCAACGGCTATATGGCCTGCTCGTGTTGGGGTGGGTGCGAGGAAGTCACGCCGGGAGGTTATGACAATCCAGAAGATATGTGTGAAGATACCGGCAGTGGTTTCCCAGGGTATTGTTGTGAGGGTAGCTATTCGGAAGATCCTACCGGCATCGTGCTTGGTTACTGCTCGGACCAAGCCTGCGACGCAGGCGGAACCCGTTGCGATGTAGATGGAGATTGCAATGACAGTAATCCTTGTACCACCGACACGTGCGACGGTGGTTTCTGTGCTGCCGCCCAGATATTGGACGGCGCCCCTGAAGCGCCGGGATGCACCGCTATTGGACGTACTCTTAGCACCGATTGCGCCAGGCCGTGGTGTGAGGTCGGGGCGTGTATTATCGACTACATCAATGAAGATGTAGCTTGCACAGATAACAAAGAGTTTCCCCCGGCGGGCGCTGAAGAAGACTGCTACGAACACACCTGTTCCGCAGATGGCATATGCGAATTAGTTATATCCGAAGACGCGTTGTGTGATGACGATAATGACTGCACCGCCGCTACATGCAATGCGAGCGCGGTCTGCTCTGCAAGTCCTCTGGGTGATGATGCTTTGGTAGCCAACCCAGAATGTTGCGATCCGGCCAAGGGATGGAGCTTTGACGATGCCTACGATTGCACTGGCGATACCTGTCCGACCGGAACAGGTAATGACTCTTATGATTATTACGATCAAAACACTCCGGATGACGACCTGGGCGATGACTGCTGTGTCGATTCGACCCACTGCAGCGACGGAAACAATTGCACAACCGATGTTTGTTGCAACACTTCCAATAAAGATGAGGCAGTATGCGGCGGCGTCGCGGACTTCGAGTGCGAGCTGACTATTCTGGATCAATCCGGGTGCTGCGACACCGCCCCCCCCGCCATGGCCGACAACTGTGAGGACATCTACGATTGCACTGAGAACATCTGCTGCCCACCGGGCAGCGCAGATCCGGAATGCGTTGGAATAGATGACTATCACTGCGCAGACGCTATCCCCTATGATCCGCTTCCTGACGGGTGTTGCGACCCGTCAGAGAGTGACGCAGAATGCGACGACGGTAGTGCATGCACGGCCGACGCCTGCATAGACGCTCCCATGTCCTGTAGCCATATACCCCTGCCGGATATTGTCGGGTGTTGCGGCTCTGATCCCGCTGATGCATGCGGTGACTTCGATGACAACGAATGCTCTGACGAAGTATGCTGCGATGATGCTACAATAGCTGCCGCTGAAGCTGGAGATCCCTGTTTTGGCGAGTCGGCCTGGTCATGTGACGTAGTGCCGTCGGAGGATCCTGGATGTTGTGATGATGCTTCTGACTGCGACGACGGGAACCCTTGCACTGAAGACACCTGCGTCGATTATACCTGTTCGAGCGAAACTTATGACACGGTAGATCTTCCCGCAGGGTGCTGCAACGCGCCATTCGGTGACAACGACGCCCAGTGTTCAGATGCTTCTGATCCCAATAACTGTACTGACAATATCTGTTGCAGTGAGGCATTGACGACCGACCCTTCAAGCCCGTGCAACGGCTTGCAGGTATATCGATGCGCCAACGGGGCCAAGGACCCACTGCCCGATCAGTGCTGCAATCCAGACACAGTAGCAGCGAACTGCAATCCAGATGGCAATATCTGCGTACAAGAGAGTTGCAGCAACAACAATTGCGCCTGGACCATCGACGACGGCCCCGCGGCATGCTGCGACGAAAACGGCGACTGCCCAGAAACAGATCCTGTAACCAGGCCGTGTCTTGATTCGTCGAGCTGCAATCTATCAGACGATCCGATCGCCAACTCGGATTACGCCACTTGCGATATGACATACAAGGCCGCGGATACGGTCTGCGGCGTGTCTGGAGATCCCTGCTGGGACCTGGTCTGCGATCCAGATAATGACGACTGGGATTGTGTGGCTCATAAAGACGTACCCGACTATCCAGACGCAGAGGCTGTGCAATGTACCAGCGGGGTATGCGGCGCGTTCTGGTGCGACGGCAGCGGCGGGTGTACTCACTTCGTGGACGGCAGCACTACCTATGACAACGACGACTGTACCGGAAGCGAGAGCCTAGCAGGCGGAGATCCCATAACCCGAGCTGACGAAGACGGCGAATGCGCCGGGGACGACTATACAACTGCCATCACCGGTCGTTTTGCAACGTGTGTTGGAGCCGACTATTCCGACATTGTCTACGATTTCGATGACTCTGTCGCAGATAGCTACGGTTTGGTTCACCGGGTAGTACAGGTGGACCCTGCCGGCGCTCCGGATTGGGACGGGTTCATCTACACTCAGAAAACCTGCGGTGACAGCAGCACTCAGCAATCATGTAACAATGATTGCGATTTTACAGGGACAAACTACACCCTGGATTACTACGATGCTCCCCTCTTAGGGGAATGCGACGGCAGCGAGTCGACCGTAATGACAGGACCCTACGCCGCGGAGGACGTTCCAAACCACAACACGAGCTCTCTACCGGATGTTAATGATCAGGATTTTGATGATAATGATGTAAGAGATGGATACGATGTGGATAGTAGTCACAATACCACACTGATAGTCGATTCCAGATACACCGAGCCCAGTACCGGCGGCGAGTTCGACCTGCTCATCGACGAAGAACCTCACAACAACAACCACTGCCGAAACACCGCCTCATATATGGCTTCTCCCATCATAGACGGTAGTCATGGCTGGAAGCAGCGTTGGCGCGGGAATATCGATAGTGACGATTACAATAACTACTTTGGCGCTGGAGGACCGGCCATGGGTTACGATGGCGTACCCAGCGACACGAATCCGCGCCAGGCCTTTTTCAAGGTAGAGCTCTCATCAGGCGATGGTAAATACCTCGCTTATACTGACTGGTACAGCATGCAAAAATACGGCGAGGCCGGTCATGACGATGATGGTGACGCAGCATCCCAGGGCGCGAGCTTTTTCCACGCCACATTGAGCTGGCTCGATCCCATGGTCGGCGATACCACCCTTTGTGATTCGCCGCCTGTAGGGCAGTCTGCATCGTATTCAGACGGATATATACCCCAGTGGTCCATCGATGCCAGCTCGAGCGATGTGGACGGATGGCTGGCCGTGGCCAACCGCGATACAGATAGTGTAGGTGACTATGAGCTGACTGTGATCAAGGCGCAGCCCAAGTTCTTTGGCTTTGTCACCGGCTACTCAAAAGAAGGCGCCGAGCAAGGCTGCGGTACTTTGGACCATTTTGACGGCGAGGGAATTCGGCTCGATTTCATCCCCAGCGGTACAACTGAAAACGGCTATCTGATGACCGTAACAGATGAAGGCGAGGGCCCGGATACATGCCCAGGGATGAGCGGCGATCGGGACGACTGGGGATGGTTGGTGCATCCTTATTGCTACGGACCTTCTGGCAGTGACGAAGCACTCGATTACGATTCATGGCATGGCGGCGGTCACCACCAGGTATGGAAACTACTGCCGTTCAAGTTCCCGCTCGGCGACAAGTTCTACCCTGCGCTCTACTTCGATTCCACCGGTCGCATAGAACCGC
>JAAEPW010000409.1 GCA_024232355.1 Chloroflexota bacterium
CCGACAACGATGTCATGTCGAAACCATCACCGCCGTCAACGATGACGTCGCCCCCGCTACCGCCACTGCCGCCGCTGAGTATTGGTAAGAATCGTCACTGTAATGTTGATGATAAATCAATGTGATCGATCATCGATCGATCGATTGATTTTCATACCTATGTTTCTAGCGTTTTTTCTATTAGAAACTGCGGCCGGCTTTTACGAAAATTTGGTGCAGTGGTTGGGTTACGGCATGGGAAGTGCGCTGCTCATCGCGGTGATTCTGCTGATGGGCAGCGTGAAAAAGTGGCTGCAGAATCGCGGGATCGCGCACGGCCATGCGGCCAAGTTAAGGGGATTGCGCGCGAGACACACCGGCATGCAAGAGCGGTTATGCCAGTTACAGCAAACGCGTCACGGTAAATGCATCACTACGCCAGTGCCACCTTCGGGTGGTGTACGATGGCGGTGGCGGCAGCGAGCAGAGTTTTTTTGTAGAGTTTGATGGTATCGTAGATGCGGAGATGGAGACCGGCATGAATCACGACCAGGTTTGCTGGTTGATCATCGATACCGCCGCCGCCACCGCGAATGGGTCGGCCGCCGCCTCCTCCTCATCATCGCCACCACCCGCCCTTCGGTCATCGGACACTGCCACCACCATCGTCGCCACCAACGCCAAGGTCTACCCATCGCCGACTTTGCCATCTCGCCAACTCCATCAGAATCCCCGACCCCCTACGTATCTGAGTTATGACGAGCGGGGGATGCAGGTGGATCTGATGGGGTACAGGAGAGATACCGACTAACGTAGTGTACATATGTACATATGACGTGTAGTAGTAGTACCGTACCGCCCCCTGGCATAACCGTTCATTATTGTTTTGTACATAGACGCGAATAAATTGTTGTTCATTGTTGTCGTTGTTGGATGGCGCATCGGATGTCTTCGTATGGACTTTTATAGAGAGCGTAACACGATGAAATGAGCGACGCTCCTCAACGTTGACTCCGAAGAAGGCGGCGTCAACCGAAATTTGGCACTTTTCAATAACGACAACGGTGAAAATTGGAATCGGCC
>JAAEPW010000410.1 GCA_024232355.1 Chloroflexota bacterium
TGCCTCAGTTTTAGCCAAATACAGGCCCAAGTAAGGCATTTCTGTGAAAAAATCACGCCCTCTGACAGGTTATTGACCCAGTAACAGGCAAAAACGAAGCGTTTTTGCAAGATGAATTTTCTCTCCGACAGTCTGCTAGGCGAGTGAAATCCAGTACAAATACATCGTTGGAAATGCCGAGTTTGATAGTGTGACACAGTTGTTGAAAACTTGTCCAGTCTTTGGGCCCCAGTGTTCCTGAAACACCTACAATATCAGCAAAGATGACAATGATGGCGCTATATTTCATCTCTGCAGCCTGGCCCGCTAATCCCCGCTGCCTTTTAAGACTCGACAGAAGTTTGGTGGTTAGTTTTGTTAGCTTGAGACATTGTTAGTTGATCTCTTGATTATATGATGTGTGAAGACATGCGGTGTTTGAGAGATGGGAATGGGATTAGGGGAGTTGGCAAGATTGACTGTGATCAACTCTTGCCAAAACTGTAAAGTGTGGTTGAATAAGAGAATTCCAGAGAAATAAATCGTCCAAACAGATTTTGTGATCTAGTCAACGACACCTTGAAAAGGCAGATTATGATGGAATTCTTTGAGCTTTTCCAGTGTAAAATTTGGGAGGATTAAAAACTGGAAAGCCTAAAGCAAACATCACATCTCCTACACTGGTGAGACAAATCAATGGATGTTGGCGCATCCATATTTTGGGTGTATAAAAGCACGAACGTTTTGCGGGGTCAAGTGTAGCCGAGCTGTCAATAATTGCAGGTCGTTCAGTCTCGATAGCAAATGTCATCAATATAAGGAAAGTGTACCCATGGTTGAAACGGTTTCCCAGGAATGGATCGCTGCACAAAGAGCACATAGATATCGTCGGACTCCCGAACGGCGGATTCAAACTATAGAGGAAGCGCAAAGTTTTGTTGAGGATGTCGGGTTCTGCCATTTTTGGCCTATCAAGGGGATAGAGACCCCCAGTTTGTTCCACGCTATTGCCGGACGCATTCGACCAGTGCCAATGGAACACAATGATCCCGATCTCAGCAAATGTTGGAGTTGGAAAGATGACTCTCTCGACAAGCGCCGATGGCATTATGGGAAACTGTTGCGCAAGCGTGCGACTCTGGTCGCGTTTGACCTGTTGCCCAGTCTGTATGCATGCAGCGAAAACTATGGAGATTTGGATGATTATCTGGAAGAGTATCGTGATGGTCTGTTGACGGCTGAAGCCAAGGCGATCTATGAGGCAATTCTGGAGCATGGACCGTTGGACACTGTTCAACTGCGCCGGAAGGCTCGGATGAGCAGCGAAAGCGCCAAGTCCCGTTTCGATCGAGGGCTCGTCGAGTTGCAGGTTGGACTCAAGGTGCTGCCCATTGGAGTTGCTCAGGCTGGTGCGTGGGGATATGCGTTTATCTATGAGATTGTTCAGCGACACTACCCGGATTTGCCGGAACAGGCGCGTCATATCAAGCGCAGTGAGGCTCGACGCACCCTGGTATTGCGGTATCTTGATAGCGTGGTAGCAGCAGATCACAAGATGATCGGCAAAGTGTTCCACGTTCTGAAATGGACACCAATCGAGCTGGATCGTACCATAGCTGCATTGTGTCAAGAGAACGTTGTTCAAGAAGTACAAATCAAGGGATCGCAACATCCTCAACTCTTGTCAACTCGCATTCTGGATCACAACGTATAGGATCATCGTTGTCAAGTGTGTTTTTGACCAGAGCTATCCTGACCATATCCCGTAATACCGCAATTAGCTGATTCTCCTGGACGGGATTATCTGACAAGTCAATCAAAATTTTGATAGTGCTCAAAAACCGCCCTTTTTGGACAGTTGTTCAACTCGATTCGCTAGACACTTTTGTTCCAAGCTGTTCACAACTTTTGGAGCGTGGACACATTTCATCGGAGCAAAATCGCCAATTTCGGGCTCAAAACTAGCGTTTCATTCTCATTTTTAGTTTTTCAGGGTCTTAAACTTGCTTCAGATGGCTCCCATCGAATGTCAAAAGTGTCTGGTTGAGTATCCATTGTTTGAGCAAAAGGTTGAACACTACCGGCGCTGGTGCTAGCTCGCGATGGTTCATTGTCATAGTATCCCCGCGCGATGGCTAGCAACGTAACGAGAGAAAAGGAGATGAAATGTCTTGTCATGATTTGTCTGTAAAGAACCGCCATTCGAGATGCACGTGGCTGCTGCTTTTACTGCTCATTCTGTCCTGCGTTTCTGGTTGCGCTGAGGCACCGCCTCCTGCGGAGCCGGTGACGATCACGTTTGCCTACGATGGGCCGGCAGAATACTATGAGCGACTGATCCAAGAGTTTAACGAAACCTATCCCTACATCACCATCGAAATGAGTTCATCGGATGACGACGCGGACGTCTTTGTGATCACGCCCTTTGACCTGAGTGATTTGCTGGAAGAAAACGGTATCCTGAGTCTGGACCCGTTCATCGAGCAGGACGAATCGTTCGATGTATCTGACTTTTATGCAGGCACGGTAGAACTTTGTTCCAGGGAGGGCAAAGTCTGGGCTGTTCCTACAGAGGTACTCGTGAGGGTAATCTATTACAACAAGGATTTGTTTGATGCGTACGGCGTTTCCTACCCCGAGTCTGGGTGGACGTGGGACGACCTCCTGACCAGGGCCTTGGCCTTGCGCGACTCCCAGGCCAACGTCTTTGGTTACGCCGAGACGGACAGAGTCCTTGATTCTTTGGCCTTTATTTATCAGCACGGAGGCAGAATTCTCGATGACGTGCAAAATCCCACTCGCACAACGCTCGACGATCCACTGACCATCGAGGCGTTGGAATGGTACGCTACGTTGATGTACGAACACGACGCCGCGCTCAAAGATGATCAAAGATACGACGTGGGCGGGACCCTGGAAAGCGGCGTTTACCTCGGCCAAATCGGGATGTGGACCGGTTGGTTTGCCGAGCGCGGGGGAATCGATGGTGGAGGGTCCAACTGGCCGGCAGAATGGAAAATGCGTTGGGGAATGGTTCCCCTGCCCCGTGATGCGCAATCGGCTATACCAGCGGTTGTCTTTGGATACGCTATTTCCGCCCAGGCGATGAGCCCCGATGCGTGTTGGAAGTGGATCACCTTCCTGAGCAAGCAAGTGCAGACCCCATACAATATGACGCCGGCACGCCGTTCACTTGTCGAGTCCGCCGATTACGAGCAATTTGTCGGCGGTGACGTCGCTGCCGTTGCCCGGCAATCTATGGAAGACACCATGTTGCTCTCTCCCGCACTGGTCGAATTTATGCCCTTTGACGCTTATTTTAGAGCGATTGACGATATCGTCAATGGACGTGCCACACCTCAAGAGGCGATGACTCGGGCGCAGCAGGAAGTTGAACAGTGAGCGAAAACATGGTTGCATAAAAGTCTGATATTATCATCATTCGCCAGCATTGACTTTCAACCCATAGTATGTTATACTATATATACTTATGCAATGTGGTAAAACCCTCGCCCAAACAACTGGCGACCGTGCCACATCTCTGCCCCGTCCTGTGCGTAGACGCTCTGTGCGCATTGCCAACGCGGCTATCGCTGCTCTGTGGCTATGGCTCTACTGGCCGGTGTTTGACTATCTCGCCATTATCTTTTCGCGAGAGGACTTTCGCACCAACCAACTTGTGCTCGCCGGCGTCGTCGTACTGATCGCCATCCAGGCGCGCAAAGAGCGCATCCGCCCACGAATCGACACGACACCACAACTGTTCTCCCCGGCTCTCATCTTGGCCCTCGGCGGCTCGGCCCTCTACCTGGCCGTCGAACGCTTTCTCGACATCAACACCATCTCGGCGAGCCTGTTCGGGCTGGCAAGCTATGGACTGCTAGGGTTGTGGATGCAGCCTCGGCGTTGGCGGCAGGGGCTGCCCGCTGTGCTGCTCCTCATCGGCTGCCTGCCGTTCGGAGAGCACATGCAGACCTTTATCGGCTATCCGATGCGCACCCTCACCGCCGCCATCGTGCGCGACGGACTGTCCGCCGCCGGAGTCGCTTCTATCGGCGTCGATACGATCCTCGTGTTCGAAAACGGCGTGTCGCAGGTGGACAGTCCGTGCAGTGGGATCAAGAGCCTGTGGACCGGGATGCTGTTCCTCGTCGCCGCGACGTGGATTGAGCGCCGGAGGCTCAACTTGCGCTGGCTCCTGATTGCCCTTGCTCTCGGCGCTCTCTTGTTTGTGGCGAACGTGGCCCGCGTCGGCGTACTGGTCGCCGTCGGACAGGTGGCTGGCTGGCGGCTGGCCGCCGAGATGCTGCACGTTCCGCTCGGCGTGCTCGGCTTTATCACCGTGTGCGCGGCGGCGGTCGCCCTTTTGCGGCTGCAACGCCCGATTCCGCAGGACACCGCCCCCTCGACGCTCGACCGTCCCGTCTGGCTGTCGCCCGTCCTGGCCGCCGCTATCCTGGCGATGGCCCTGGCCTACACGCCGCGACCACAGACCGGGCTGGCGCAGCCGTCACCGGCCTGGGAGTTTCCGGCCAACTTCGTCGCCACACCCGAACCGCTCAGGCCCGACGAGATCGAGTGGTTGACCCGAGACGGCGCTGAGTCTGCCAGCAGGCTGCGCTTTGAGTGGCGCGGCGTCGATGGCTCCAACGGCCAGGCCCTCACCGGCGTGATGATCCTCATCAGCAGCACCACCTGGCGCGCACAACATCGCCCGGAGCGCTGCTTTGAGGTCTATGGACTGCCGCTCCAGGACTCGCGCACCCACCTCGTCGCCGTCGATTTCCCGGTACGCTTTGTTTCTCTAAGCCACGCCGATGGCAGTGGCTTGTGGTCGGCGACGTACTGGTTCCAATCGGCTGACCACATCACCGACGACTATGCGACCCGCATGTGGGCCGACCTGACGCCGGAGCGCGAGCGTTGGGTCTTGGTCACAGTTTTGTTCGATGGCGCGCGCGATCCGCACGCGGCCGATGTGCAAGTGTTCTACGTGGCGCTGCGCGATGCCGTGGCGCATAATCTCAAAGGAGGTCCGTGATCATGAAAGAAAAAGCAAAAGCATTCGCCCGAAAACTCGCCAACCGGCGTGCCTGGGCCTATGGCCTGTTCTGGTCGTGGAATATCATCTTTTTGGCGTTCATGTTCCTGGGTTTTGGCCCCCAGATCTTGCCCGAGATGATGACGGCAGTCCAAAGCGGTACGATCCCGACGTCGTTCCTGGACTATGCTGTGGTCCTGACCGCCATCCCGGCGGTGATGGTTATCCTGGGACTGACCATCTTGCGTCGGTCGCCCGGCAAGCTCTTTACTCTGGGCTATGGGGTCGAGGGACCGTTAATGCTGCTGGTGGGTATCCGCTTTTTCGTGGTGCGCGATGCGACACCGGCCATCACTTTGCTCCTGACAATCGCGGGGCTGGGGATGGCGGCCTTTTTGTGGCAGATCATCGACCGCTCCATCGACGCGCGCGGGTCATGGTTGGCCCATCTGCGCGTGATCGGGCTGACGTTTTTGCTCATCGCTGGGCTGTACACCGGCATCTGGATTGCGTTTTACGCCGTGCCTATCGCCGTCGAGGGGGGGCGTGGGATTGCCTACATCTTGCGCAATCTTCCCGAGTTCCTGAGCGACCTGTGGAGAGCGCTTGCGGACGCCGAGTGGCAGTGGATACCGTTCATGATCCTTGGCGCTGTCTTGGGAATTTACACGGCGACGCTGTTCGTCGGCACGCCGATAGCTGTGCCCCTACTCTGCATCCGGGCGTGGCGGGACGGCGCGCGCGTACTGAACGCGCGTCATGGCCGATCGCGGGCCATGATGTTCACGCTGGCTGTGCTGATCGCGTGCGCTGTGCTGTTTGTGTGGACCAACCGTCAGCCACAGCACCAGGCATTTGCGATGTTGGAGGAGCCACCGGCCACCATCGACGACGCCCAAGCGCTCCTGGGGCGGCAGGAAACGATTCGGGCCGGTCTGCTCAACTCTTATCTCGCGCCTGTGCGCTACATCAGTGCCGTGGGCGAGGTACGTCACGTGAGCGATATATACAAATCATCGCTCAACATGTCGTCGGAGCAGGCTGCCCGCGTTCAACAACTCTACGAGACCGTCGCCCGCCCCCTGCTCTACACGCCCGTCAACGCGCCGGAGACTGACGTCTGGGCGCTGCGCGCGGAGCCTGTCGAGGCATCCGAATTGTACGAGACGTTTTTCGACCAACCAATCGTCAAAGGTGAGCACGAAACGATCGTCCGCGCCGTGCGTTCGACCTGGTCGATCGATCAAGCAATGACCGGTTGGCTGGCTGTGGACGATCGTGAGGTGCATCTCGAACACCAAGAGATCACCGTCACCGAGAACGGCGACTGGGCCGAGGTTGAATTGTACGAGGTGTACCGGAATCAGACCGGCCAACGCCACGAGGTGGTCTACTATTTCAGCCTGCCCGAATCGGCCGTCATCACAGGGGTGTGGCTGGGCAACAGCGCGGACCGCGACGCACGCTTTGCCTACCGGGTCGCCCCACGCGGCGCGGCGCAGGCCATCTACCGGAACGAGGTGCGGCGCAACGTGGACCCGGCGTTGGTCGAGCAGATTGGGCCGCGCCAGTACCGGCTGCGCATATTCCCGGTCGAACCGCAGAACTTGCGCTGGGATGATAGCCGGGACCGCACACTCGTCGAGGACTCGCCGCCGCTGCACATGTGGTTGACGTGGCACGTGCTCGCCGCCAACGATGCGTGGGTGCTGCCGCGCCTGGCCGAAAAGCGCAACGTCTACTGGGACGATGCATCGACGCGCCTGGTGAACGGCAAAGCGATGGCGGCCGGGGAAGACGATTGGTTGCCCGAGTCGGTTCCAGCCGCATCACCCGTGGAGATGCTGGAACATCGTGTCGATTTCCCCGGCGGAGAGAGCGTCTTGATCCGCCCGGCATCAAGCGACGACCTGCCCGCCTTGCCCGATGGTCTCCAGATTGCGCTGGTGCTCGACCGCTCGCGCAGTATGGCTGAGCGTGCAGCCGAGGTGGAAGCGGCGCTAGAAGCGTTGGCCGAGACAGCAGACTCGGACACCGCTATCGACGTCTATCTCACGGCGTCGGCGTATCGTGGCGAAGGTCCATCGCGGGTTGGCCTGGCCGCCCTGGAGCCTGACAGCATCGTCTACTATGGTGGGCAAAACGCGGCTGAATTGTTGGCCCAGTTCGACGCTCTGCACGCCGGGCAGAGTTATGATGTGATTCTGGTCCTCACCGATGACTCTGGCTACGATCTGGGTGAGGGCGACGTCGAGGTCCCGATTCCCGATGCGCCGACGTGGATGGTGCACCTGGGCGGTGACTTTCCGCTGGGTTACGACGACGCGACGTTGGAGGCGATCCAGGCCAGCGGCGGCGGGGTAGTCGGCGGGGTCGAGGATGCGCTGGCCCGGCTGGCGGTCGCGCTCGGCAGCGCGGGGGGCGGCTCTTCGTATGACGTGATCGATGGGTACGTGTGGGCGACTGTCCCGACCGAGATCGCGGGGGGGCAGGCTGACGATGCCTTTGCTCCCCTGGCGGCCCGCCAGTTCATTTTGTCCACGATGCAGCGCCAGCGCGACGAGATGGACCGCCTGGAGACGCTCGACGGTCTGCACGCCATCGCCGTGGAGCACAGCGTCGTCACACCCTATTCCTCGATGATCGTACTGGTCACAGATCGGCAGGAGCGGTTGCTGGATGAACTCGAGACGCACGGCGACCGCTTTGAGCGCGAGCACGAGGATGTCGGTGAGACGGTGCCGGCAACCGTGACGGGCGTCCCGGAGCCGGAAGAGTGGCTGTTGATCGCACTGGCGGCACTGATGTTGATCTGGTACGCTCGCACGTCACAACTCACGCCGCGCCGCCAACGCATTGGCTGAACAAAGGCGCAGCGAGCGCTTGACAGTACGCTTGATTGAATAGTACGATCGAATCTGCCCATCGCGCAACATCTGGTTTGCGAGTGGGCAGATTTGTTTTGCAGACTGTTGTTATCTGTTGACCGGTAATTGAGGCAGCGGTGTCACTTTTTCCGATAGACGCTTTTCCAATCTCTCGTTGGCAATTCTATATCAGTTTGGCTGTAACCGCCAAGACATTTGCTGACCTGCACCGCTCTATCCAGCCAGCACAATGCCTTGTCTCCCTTTGGACAGGAACGATGGAATGCGGGGTGGGGGACTTGGCGTTGGGATGTTCTGGGTAGGGGCTTTGGTTTAATGGCACTAACATTTCAAGTAAAGTCGCACATTTTTAGCTCAAAGGCGGTTTGTAACCGCCGTTTTGGGCCGGGTTACGCCATTTGTGAGGTCAAAGTCGTGGATTGCAAACTCTCTCGGAGCTAAAAGTTAGTGCCATTAGGCTTTGGTTTGCTGTGGTTTGGTGATTGCGCGAGGCGGGTCGGGATAGATATTAACGACTGCTCTTGAAGCGCGTAACCCACTGAGCGGTCAGTTGCATATACAAATCACCAAAGCCCACGCTCGACTCGATGTATGAGCCCTCCACCCATTCATTGAACGAATGCAGAACTACAAAATCAGGCTGTGTGGGCAGCACTGCCTCCCAGGTCTGAGCATAGTACGTACCATCGGCCCGATCCCGGGCGAACGGGTCACTGCTCACCCGCAGGTCGGTGCAGTGGGATTGGGACGAGTTGAGGTCATTCCACCCTGGCATCACTGTTCCGATCCAGAGTTTGGTCTGGCCGGTTTGCCGCTCCCAATCGCGGACCCAACCAGCCCAGCGAGGCGCACTCGCATAGCTGTTTGGACAGCAGGCGTGATCGATTTTGTAGACGTACAGGCCATTAAAAATGGACAAGTAATCCGGTTCCAGTCCCTCTGCAATCCACCACGTATTGTGATCGGGATCCACTGCCTGGCGAATCTCGGTCCAGCGAGCAATAGAAGAAGTGGGTTGTGCCCCGGTAGCGCCCGGTACCCGGTACATGTCGCTGAATATGATGATTGGTTTGCCGCCCACGCGAAAGAACCGGGGATGCTCGCTGTAATTGTCGAGAACGTAGCGCAGAGCGTCTATTACTCCTTGCTGGTTGATACCGGGCAGGATATGATACAGAAACGTCACTGTCGAGTGAAAGCCATCGGGTGATTGGTTCAGCACCTGAGCAAAGTTGCTGTCAGTGCGATTACCGGGGGCAAACCAATGCACGGCAAACCCGTCCAGTCCGGCTGCCTGGGCCTGTCCGATGTGGCGGGATATCACTCCTGGATCGTCGGATTGGTAGACGCCGTTGCGGGGTTGATCCCCGGCCGAGGTACACCCAGTGGACCAAGTCTCTGGATCGTACCACGGAAAGTAGTTGGCTAGAACGACGGGCGGGATTTCTGTATGAATGTTAGCGCCACCTATCGCCGGGAGCACATCCTGACTGATCGAGAGAGATGTTTCTGTCGGCATTGGAGTGTGCGTTGCCAAAGGTGTGCTCGTGGGCGACGGGGTCGGCGTGTTTGTTGGTGTGGGGGTTGGCGTATCTGTCGCCGTCGATGTGCTTGTTGGTGATGGCAAAGCTGTAGGTGTCGCTAACGGTCGAACAACAGCTACCTGGGTCGTCACTGCGGTCGGGACCAGAGTTGGTGCAGGCTGAAAGCGAAACTTTGGCCAGTTCAAAGCCATCCACAAGGCCAACAGGGAAACAAGCGCCCATTTCAACCCTCTCGCAAAACCTGTCTGCAGTAATTGTCTTTTCGTCAATGAAATGCCAAACCTGAGTTTTTGTTTGTGTCTTGATGATTCAGATTACCATTGATAATCGGTCATCAAGATGGACTCTGTAGCCAACTCGGCCAATCGAACGATAGACCCAATGGGATGTGCGCCTAATAGCAACTGGGTACGTCGTGGCGTGACCGCGATCAGCATCCCTACTACCTGACCGGTGTGCTGACTAATGAACGGCGATCCGCTCATCGAGCCTGGATTAAAGGTCTCATCCATCAACACCCACACGGCCACGTCGCTGACGGATTGGACCGTTCCTTCCAAGACACGGTGGTTGTCCACACCACTGAACAGCGACACACGCTCTCCGGGTTGCGGTGCTCCACGAGGATCAGATGTGAGGATCAAGTTCGAGTCAATCGATTGCTTAGAATGCATTAACACATAGTCCACCGTCATATCGCCGCCTGTGCGGGGCTGACCAGGATGGCCTCGCAATGTATCAAACACGGCCACAAAGCCCACTTGTCCTGCCACCCGTAACCCGATTCGTTCCAGTGGGCGATCGGGATTGCCGAGCAACATGCTGTGCGCCGTCGTCACTCCCACGATCTCGTCTTTGTCCAACTGGAGGAAGAACCCACTCCCCCCAAAAACATATGCTTCATCCTGATACCCCACCCACTCTTGCAACCCAACTGTCTCGCTCGGCATCTCACCGCGTGGCGCGAGAATGGTCGGGGGCAGTGGTGTCGGGTCGGGAGAATGTCCAACTGATGTCTGTGCAATGATCAGAACAAGGCTCACTGCCAGGATGATTATGGTCACTGGCAACACCAAGATTACTCCACGAACAATGAATTTCGTATTCACATCACTCTCTCAATGTTGTTATTCTACCACGTGACCTGTCTACAAGTCAACTTGCATCTGTGTGATGGCAGGGCAGTAGTGGCCCATCCCAATGCAGATAATTGATAGAAGAGAGACAAAAGTCAATCGAAAACATTGTGGAGGGAAAAATGACGATATAACGCGTAACCCTGCACCAGTTGGCGTCATACGGGAAAGCGATTGCAGTATGCGCAGGCATCGTCCTGAAGCCTGTTCTGAGCTTGTCGAAGGGTGAAGAAAAAATAGAGACGACGAAAAATCGTGGCAGTGACAACGCGGGTGGTATATGGGACAAAAGAGACGGTCGTGTCTGCCTTGGCGAAAGTGGGGCACAAAGCCTGGCTTGAGCAAAGTCGAAGGATCAACACCGCTTTCATTGAACGCTTGAACTGCACTCTACGATCACATATGCCTGGACTGGGGCGACGAGAAGAGGGGTTGCCAAGACGAAGGAGGGGTTATTTTGGCGTTTGCGCCTGGTGATGGGTTATTACAACCTTTGCCTACCTCACCTATCCCTCCGAGAAGTATTATCAAAGCCTATATCGACCAAGGGTAATGGTTCGCCCAAGCCTGTCAAAGGGAAATGGATACTGAGGACACCGACTACGTGTCTGTACCCAGACAGGCGGCGGCCCGGTATTACTCGACCACGTCTGGACGATGGGCGAGTTTTTGCTGTTTCGAGTGCCACCCTGGCGACATGAGGCGACAGCGGCCTAGGGATGAGTGCGTCACCAGAGCGAAAACGAAGGGCTGAGCGCATCTTTATGGGTCAGTTTCACTATTTTGCTTGCGTAAAGATATCATCGTTTTCTTCCTATATTTTGATATTTGGCCGTTTGCACGGCGACGCCCCAAAATACGATTAGCCAGGTGCAACGCACCTCTGAGGTGCGTTGCACCTGTGACGATTTGCTACTGGTTCCTGAGCACCAGCGGTAGATAGATATTGTATCCCGTTTGCTCAAAGGTAGCCGTGACCGTCATATCCCCCGTCATGGTGACGCTGATTGGATTGCTCGTGCTGATTACGTCATCGCTCCAACCCTCGAACTGCCAGCCGGGGTCTGGCGTGGCGCTCAGGCTGAGCATGGTCCTAGAGATGTACGTCCCGCCCGCCGGGTCCACCGTGCCACTGCCGACTATGAGGACCGTGAGGGTGTGGGTGACGGGTGCCTCGGTGCTAAAGGTGGCGGTGATCTCTTTGTCTTCGTCCATCACGAGGGTGTCCGGATTGTTGGCACTGACCAGATCGCCCATCCAGCCGCCAAAGTACGAGCCGAGGGCTGGCACGGCGGTCAGAGTGATGCCGGTGCCGTGGTTGTAGATGCCGTCGGCTGGGTCAAGGTCTACTGTGCCACTTCCATCTCCCTCTATGTTGATAGTGAGGGTGTGAGTCAACAGGTCAAAGGTGGCGGTGATGGTCTTGTCGCATGCCATTTCCGAATGGCACGTCATCGTCAGTGTTATCGGGCTGGTTGTGCTGTTCAGAGCACCAAGCCACCCAACGAACTCAGAGTTAGGGGCAGCGGTGGCCGTCAAGATGACGATCTCGCCCAAAGTGTAGGTGTGTGTGCCCACCGTCGGCGTGACCGTACCATTGCCTGAACCCGCAACCGCGATGGTCAAGGTGTAAGTGACGGGTGGCACGGTGCGGAAGGTGACCGTGATATCCTTGTCGGCGTCCATCACGAGTATTTCCAAGCTATTGGCACTGATCAAATCGCCAGTCCAACCACCAAAGTAAGAGCCAGGAGCTGGCCCAGCGGTCAGAGTGACGCTGGTGCCGTGATCGTAGATGCCGTCCGGCGGGTCAAGGTCTACTGTGCCCGTGCCGTCTCCTGCTGTGTTGACAGTGAGGGTGTGGGTCAGCTGGTCAAAAGTGGCAGTGATGGCCTTGTCGGCATCCATCGTCAGTGTGATCGAACTGGTTGTCCCTTCCAGCGCACCACTCCATCCGCTCAAGTACCAGCCGAGGTTGGGCGTAGCCGTCAGCGTGACGACGGTACCTTGCCGGTAGAGCCAACTGGGCGGTAGCAGTGTACCAACCGGCTCTCGCATCACCGACCCGCTTCCCACGATGTTGACGGCCAGGGTATAGGTGGGCAGCAGATCGAAAGTGGCGGTAACCGATTTGGTCTCTGTCATCGTTACCACGCAGTTGCCGATGCCGCTGCACGCGCCCGCCCAACCGGCAAAGGCTGAACCGGGGTCGGCCACCGCTGTCAGGGTAATGGCAATGTTCTGCTCCACAGTCAGAGTGCAGGTCAGCCCACAGGCGATACCGGCCGGATCGCCGTTTACCTGCCCGGTGCCGTTCCCATCTTTGCTAACGACCAGGTCCATAGCATCAACGGTAAAGGTCACAGGAACGTTGACCAGCGGGCTATCGGGATCATTGGTCGAGACCAAGAGACGACCGCTATAGGTTCCAGCCATCAGTCCCGTCGCATCGAAATTAGCCGTAACGAGTTCACTGCTTTTACCCCGAATCTCGCCACTTTCCATCGATAGGTTGAGCCAGGGAATATCGTCCTGATCAGGGATAAAAGCAATCGCCAGATTGTTGGTCAGCGAGCCGGTATAGGTAACCCCCTGGCTACCGTCAATGTTCTCGATGCCGGTCGGGCCGGTTGGTGTGTGATAGATAGAGCTGTATTGCAGCAAAATCGAGCCGTCAGGCTGTAGCACGATCTCAAAAGTGTTGCCATTCCAACCTGGCTCAGTGACCAGACCGACAGACGAATATTCGGCTACAAAAGCCCCCGATTCAGTCTGAGAGTTGTACGCCATGCTGCCCATGCCATCGGTTGGCCACTCGGTGGCAATGATGCTCAAATTCAGATCAGCCCAAAAGGCGCTGATCAGCCCGTTGGGCGACGCACCAGCCGGGATTGTGCCACTGCCAAAGTCGGCAGGGGGCGGCTCAAAGCTGAGATAGCCATTGGCCGCCAGATATACCTCGGTATAAACCTCTCCATAAAAAGGAAAGGGCAAGCCCAACTCGATTGGGCCGACGTAACCCTCATCATCGGCATCGCGGCCAATGGTGGTACTGACAAAATCGGAGAGGGTGGGGTAATAGCTGTCCGGCCAAGATTGCACCCACTCGTAGGTTAAGGGGCCGGTTATATTGTCGACGACGGTGTAAGTGATCGGAACGCCCAGAAGAGTTTCGCTTGTGGCATAGGTCAGGGTATATTGACCACTATTGGTCAGCACTAGGGTCTGGCTGACGTTCTGGCTGACAAAGGTTGTGGCTTCCAGCTTGTCGGTTATCTGCAAGTTGGGTGGCTCGACAATGGAGATGGTCTGGCTGATGCGGTCGATGGCCAGGAAACGATCCCGTACCTCCATCGTAACCAAATAATCGCCTGGTTCGGTGTGCTGGTAGTTGGCCCAAGTGCTGCTACTAGAGTAATGGGTATCCCAATTACCATCGCTGTCCCAGTCAAAGCGATATTTGAGTAAGCCATCCCAACTTGTGCCGATGTCGCTGTCCATAATCGCCGCGAAATCTATCGGCAGCGGCGCAGCGGTGTGGACCACCGTTTCAGAGAACAACCTAGTGGCTACAGGCCAATGGTTATAGGGATTGGCCCAGATGTGGTTGGTTGTTTGGGCTGTCGCCCCATCCCCATCACGGACTTGCAAGGTTGTCGGCCAATGATCAGATCGAGGCAGACCATCGCTTTTACCCTGGCTATCCAGGGTAAAGGTATGGCTGACAACTTGATTGGCGGCTGTCGCCCAGCCCGTGTCCCAACTGCCATTGCCGTCAAAATCCCAGCGAAACTCTAGATCGGCCAAGGTGGTTTCGCCATCTCGACTGGTAGTGGCATCAAAAGTAAAAGTGGGCGATATCGTCCCAAAACGGCGGGCACCGTCGACAATGACAAAGCCCGCTACGGGCGTAGTGTTGGTCACAGCCACCTCGACAGAGCGGGTCACTAGTGATAAAGCACTCAGGCTATCTTGTACCTGCAAACTAATCATTTTGATCCCCGGAGTGGTATAGGTGTGCGTGGCGCTGATAGTGGCACTCCAGCCAGTGTCCCAACTGCTGTCACTGTCCCAATCCCAGCGAAACTCGAGTGATTGACTTTCCAGATCACGGCTAGCACTGGCATCGACGCTAAAGGCTGTATTGGTGTGGGCCAACGCGGGCGTGGCCGAAAATGCAGCCAGTGGAGCAGTATTTGAAACTGGACTGCTGCTGATGGTCATTGTGATTTCGGCATAGCTACGCTCAATGTTGCCGACATCATTCTGGGCACGGGCTTGGACAGTGTAGTCGCCGTTGGGCAAAAGAGGCAGGGTCAATACATAATTCTCCTGGGCACTGTCAAAGGCGCCGTCAGTGGGCAAGGCCGGGAGCCAGGTCAATCCGTTCAGGCGCACCTCGACCCCGGCAATGGTGTTGAGCGAAATATCGTTGCCAGAGCCGAGCAACGGTATCACACTGGCCTGGCCTGTGATCTCGATGGTTACGCCAACGGTGGAGGTGTAAAGGGTAGTGTTGGGAAAGGTGTCGCGGATGTTTAAAACGCCATCGCCATCGTCATCGTACCAGCCCATAGCCCCACGGGTATACGGGCCGATTTTATAGCCGCTCCTGTTCATAATGTTGCCCAGGCCCTCGCCGTTGCCATTAAAAAAGCCAGGGCCAGAACCGGTGCCAGGGCCGGCCGAGTTCGCATTGACCGCCTGTAAATAGCCATATCGACCAGTAGGGCTGCGACAGGCATCGGGACAATACTCATCCATGGCGCCAAAGATGTGACCGGTTTCGTGGGCAGCGACATAGCCACTACGCAGATCACAATCAAAGATAGTCGTGATTGGGCCGTGCAGATAGGCACTGGCCCGCCCGCAACTGCCCGAGTCATCTTTGGCCTGAATCATATAGACCCAATCAGAGTCATATGTGTCGCGCAGATCATTGAGGTAATCGCGGATGTTGGTAAAGGAACTGGTGCTGGTGTAGCCCAGGGTGGACATAAAGCTGTTGATGACGCTGCTGTCAAAGTTACTATGGCTCTCTGCTTCATAGTCCGACTCGACCGTGTAACTCACGCCTCCGGTGGGAGGGACATCGGCCCAAACGTAGACAAAAGTAATGTTGGCGTTGGGTTCAGCCTGCGCCCATTTATCGAGGCCCGACACAGTAGTGTTTTGCACGGTGGTCACTTCACCAACCGTCCAATCTTGGGTGCTGGGTTCGGCTACCCCGTTGCTTTCGGGAAGTACGGCTGCCACAATAATGTCACCAAGCATATAGCGGCTGGTATCATAATAGTCTGCTCCAAAGGCCAAGTTCGCTTTCGAAAGATCGTCCTTGGCCAGAGAAAGGACATTAGGCGGCAGATCAGGGGCAATCAAGACATCATCACTGAATGGCTCGCTTGGCCGGAGATCGAGGTCCAATGGCAAGCTATGAAAAACGTCATTCCAGATAGAGACAGGCAAATTGGGGTGGGTCTTGGTCGCGACAGTCACCGGCTCAAAGGTAATGGTGGTGATTTGAGACAGAGGACGGAGTCGATTGGCCTGATCGGGAGTCAGCCGGGCGATAAGGGCATTAGGAGGAAAGATATGCCCGACCCGACCGCCAGCCTGCTCGACCTGCCGACGCACGGCTTGCAGATCGGCGTAATCGCCTGCTACTATAATCAAGGCCGGAGCCGGATCGGAGGCATAAGCCGGGTGGGGCAAGGCAAAAGCCAGTCCCAATCCCAGCAGGATAGTCAGGGCCAAGAGTCGATAACGGTGAGTTGAGTTTTGATTCATTGATTGTTCTCCTTGATTCTTATGTTCAATTTAATTTTCTAGCACAAAAGGGATTATACTTGCGCACATAGTTTGCTGTCAAGCCAGACAAATCAAAGTGACATTGTTCAGTATTGGTTGCCACAAAGTGAATGTGGTCACCAAAAGGTACACAATGGTTGGGTAGTTTCCTGATCACCAGCGGAAGATAGATGGTGTACCCGCTCTGCACAAAAGTAGCCGTGACCGTCATATCCCGCGTCATCGTGATGCTGATCGGGTTGGTCGTGCTGATCACGTCGCTGCTGCACTCTACAAACTGGGAATCGGTGTCAACCGTAGCCGTCAGCGTGACGACCGTGTTCAACTCGTAGCCGTGCTGCTCTTCGCCTGGCGTCACCGTGCCGCTGCTGAGGGTATAGATGGCGGTTCCGGTGCGGACCGGGCGTCCATACACATCAAGTTGAGGGAAAACGAGTTTGCTGGGGCATAAAGTGCCCCGGCTACGGAACAGCGCCCCATAAATGGGACTGAAATCAGCTTCCGCCTAGCCTGATTTATCGGGCCTTGCTCTGTAGCCCGGCGACCCCATCGTCTGCGACGAGCATTATCGCCGGGCGGCTGTGGTCAGCAAGTGACACCAACGTTAGCACCAGGTGTGCAGGGAGCGCGGCCCCTGTACACAATCAAAAGAGCATCCCGATATCCAGCTCAACCCTCTATTGGATCATCAGAATGCTCTTTATCCCGCCGCGTAACCATATCGTCGCTGGTCTTGCCGATATTCTCGGCATTGACGAGTTCGCCTCTTGATCTATGCGCTTGTCCGCTTTGACGTTCGCCCTAATCAGCAGTGAACACGGTGTTTCGTGCCAGGAATCTACCGTCAAACCGTATAGCCACTGCCTCTCCATCCAACGCGCCGCCCGGGCTTGCACCTGTTGCTGCGTGGATGTGAAGATGTGGCTCGCTAGTATTTCCCGAGTTGCCTACCTTGCCCACTGGCTCCCCGTCCATCACTGTGTCACCCTCTTCTAGCAACACGCTGCCCTTTATGAGATGCGCCAGAAGGACTTTTATGCCATGACAGGCAATGACAACGTGATTGCCGGCAGGGTCATCAGAATTGGAAGGCGGTCCCGGCTCAATGTCGGGCAGGCCATCGATAGCCGCAGTGATTGTGCCCGAGCATGGACTGTAGACCGTGTCTCCAAATATGGCATAGTCATCCAACTCTTTTGGTGATATGCCGTTGGCGCGCGCGCCAAGCGGGTCGAGTTTTCCGATGTCGAGAGCATATCTCTGGGTAGTACTGGAATAGTGTCCGTTCAGGGCTTGGGCATTTCCGCCATTTGAAACGTAGAATGTGCCATCTTTCAGGGGGAACGATAGTGCGACTGAATCGCCGTCATAGAAATAGCCTCGAGCCGCACTGGTGACCATAAAAGAAAAGATAACCAGGATGAATACGTAGCCGGCTATGTACGCCCACTTGGCCCTGTCGCCCCCAACGTATGGGGGCGCATCCTTGGCATTGCGCCGGTAAGACAGAAACGAGGTTATAGTCAGTAAGAGAACCAACCCGGATCTGAAATAGTAACTGAACCAGTCCCATCTACCTATCAGGATGATGAACAGTAGGATAGAAGAGACGATAAGCAACTTTAGAAGCCAATCGAGCTTGCTTTCAGATCTCCCCCACCAAAGCCAAATCAGGAATCCGATGGGCGTAATCAGGAGGATTAGAATCTGGATGAGTATTATTATGAATGGCATAGGCACATCTTTTATCGACCGCTCTAGACCCATCAAGCTCTAGCCGTGTTTTCTTCCATCCGGTTCGCTATATCGCTTTGTCATCCAAAGCAAAAAGAAATAGATTAGAGGCAAGATAAAGTCCATATAAAGCGTAAGCCCCGCGTTGCCCGATGCCAGGTTTTGATGCTGGGCAAGGTCAATTACGTGTGTTATACCCGCGATCCAAAGGAAAGCGGTTTTGGCAATCACATAAGGCAGCCAAAAGTCCCGCCGCCAGAAACATAAATAGCCAATCAAGCCTATCGCCAGATTTGCTCCGGCAACTTCTTTTTGAAATGGATTGCCCGCGGGCCAGCCTATAGAATTTGCCACCATGTCTGAATAGAAGAAATGCATAACAAACGAGGTGATGCTGGAAAAACCACCAATTCCGAAAACAGTCATGGTAATGACATGAAAAACCTTTCCAGGCGTTCGTTCTTCAAGGCGCGAGATGATTACCCAAGAAGTAATAATGATCCCTAGCCAAACTGAACCAAAACGGAACAAATCTGATGCAAAAAATGAATCACTCACTTTTTCCTCCTATAGCGCCATGATAAGGATGTGAGTACTATTTCCGTGAGCCGGATATTTGCCACACCCATAGGCAAAAAACTATACATCAAGCGCTGTCAAAAGTCAAACCCACAACTACCAAACAAGCTCTCCTAATACAAACAAACGCCCCGGCGCAAAAAACACACCGGGGAGTCCTACAAACCCAGTCTACCTGTTCCTGAGCACCAGCGGTAAATAAATCCTATACCCACCCTGCTCAAAAGTAGCTGTGACGCTCACGTCCCCCGTCATCGTGACATTGACCGGGTTGCTCGCTGATCACGCCGCCGCTCCAGCCCGCGAACTGCCACCCCGCATCCGGCGTGGCGCGCAGGTTGAGCACGGTGCCAGAGATGTACGTTCCGCCCGCCGGGTCCACCGTGCCGCTGCCGACTGTTTGTACGGTCAGAGTGTAGGTGACGGGCGGCTCGGTGCCAAAGGTGGCGGTGACTTGCTTGTTGCCATCCATCACGAGGGTTTCTATGCTATCGGCGGTGAGCAGATCGCCTGTCCAGCCGCCAAAGTAAGAGCCGGGGTTGGCTGTGGCGGTCAGGGTGACGCCGGTACCGTGATCGTAGACGCCGCCTGCCGGGACGAGGTCTACTGTGCCCGTGCCGTTGCCTGTGGTGGTGACGGTGAGTGTGTAGGTCAACAGGTCAAAGGCGGCGGTGACGGTCATATCCCGCGTCATTGTGATCGTGTCCGGGCTGACTGTGCCCGTCAAGTCGCCGCTCCAGCGGATGAACTCGTAGCCGTCCGCCGGATTGGCCGTCAACTCGACCGGGGTGTTCTCGTCGTACACCAGGCCGGGCGGGTTCGGCGTCACCGTTCCGCCCAGTGTGGGGCTGATGATCACCGTCAGGGTGTATGTGGGCACGGCGACAGTTTCAAAGTGGGCCGTGATGGTCATATCCTGCGTCATAATGATAGCGCCAAGGAAGGCTGTACCCATCAAGTCGCCGCTCCAGCGGATAAGCTCATAGCCCTCCGCTGGGATGGCCGTCAACTCGACCAGGGTGTTCTCCGTGTACACCCCGCCGGGCGGGTCCAGCGTCACACTCCCGCCCAATGTGGGGCTGATGCGTACCGTCAGTGTGTACAGTGGTCGGATGATAAACGTCGCCCCTGGACTAGCATAGTTGCTGGCATTGCCCACGGCATCGTGAGCCTTCACCGTCCAGGTGTATGGGCCGGTTTCCAGATCAACCACAGGTGTAAACACAGAAGTGGTTGTCGTGACCACTTTTGGCACTGCACTGTTGCTGTCACTGATCAACAGCGTGTAGCTCACGACCCCGCTCTGGGAATCGGCAGCATCAGTCCAGTCAAAAGTGGGTCGGACATTGGTAATTTCGCCGGTGGGCGCAATCAGGGTCACGCCAGAGATGTCGGGAGGGGGTGGTATCATCGATGGTGGTAAAGGACGCGCTGGCCTGATATGTATCAAGACTTCACTAGCGTATACCCCCTCCTCAATTTGACAAAATCGGGGGATTGCAAGTCTAAGCGGCAGGGTTCTCAACTTCAAA
>JAAEPW010000411.1 GCA_024232355.1 Chloroflexota bacterium
TCATCCAATAACGAGGACTGCAAGTTGTGAGCAACGACGAGGGAGGACTGAAAACACAAGATGAGAGCTAGAGAAGTCATCAAACTATACAAAGCAGGGGAACGTGACTTTCGTGGAGTCAGTCTACGCAGGATCAAGTTGAGCAACACAAAACTGAGTTGGATCAATCTGCAAGGATGTGACATGAGCAATGTCGACTTGAGCAACGCTAATTTGCTGCAGGCTAACCTCAGCAAAGCTAACTTGATCCAAGCTGATTTGAGTGGGGCCAATCTGATGGGCGCAACCCTGGTTGGAGTTGATCTGAGCAAAGCCGATCTGAGCAAAGCTAACTTGTACAAAGCCGACCTGAGCGGGGCCAATCTGAACGGAGCCAACTTGAGTGAAGCCTGTCTGAGTTGGACCAACCTGACGGAAGCTGATCTGGGCAAGGCCGATCTGCAAGGAACTGACCTGAGTGAGACAAACCTAAACAAAGCCAAACTAAACGGAGCCAATCTGGATGGAGCCAATCTGCGAGGAGCCGATCTGTATGCTGCTAGTTTGGAAGGAACTGAGATCTCGTCAAAACAACTTGCTCAGGCCCGACCACTTGCGGATTCACTCGAGTCGGATAGCCCTGAGACTCCAAGTTAATGGGCCCTATGCACTCATCGAACATGCAAGTGGTTGCCCCACAACGCAACCACCCCCGCCCCCACCACAGCAAACCAAAGCATCTCACCCAGGCTCGTCCCACCGAAAGGCACAGCAGCCCCATCCCCCTCCGCCCCCGGCCCAAGGAAACAAGCCAATGCACTACCTGGGTAGAACAGGGGGAGACGGCGAGGGAGCGGACTGGGATCGCGGCGGCGGTGGAGGTGATGGGACAGGGTGATGGAGCTTGTGGCAATCTGTGGCCCGTGGTTCATTACCAGGTCTTTGCACAGGGAGAAAGCGATGCCACCCGAGGGATCGCCCTCTGTTTCAGCGGTGGCGAGCGATGGGGCAGGCTTGGGGGAGGTGAGATTGGGTTGGGTTGCCACAAGTGACATCCGATGGTCAATTGTCCGTGTCCTGATGGAGCATTACCGAAAATTTCCTAAAGTTGGTACTGCTCCACAATCTCGGTCAGGCTGCGGGCCAAATCGCTCATATCCCGTGCTGCCTTTTCCGTCTGACGCGTGCTCTCCAAGCTCTGCATCGTTGCTTGGTTAATACTCTGCATCGCCACCGCTACCTGCTCCACACCCGCCGCCTGTTGCCTTCCTCCAGCTACCATTTGTGTGGCTGCCTGCGCCGATTCCTCAATCACTCCGGCTAATTGCTCGATCGCCTCTCCCACTTGTGCCGTTAACAGTACTCCTTCATCCACGCCCTTTGTTCCTTCTTCCGTCGCCATCACCGTCGTATTCGTCGCCTTTTGAATATCCGAGAGAATCGCCTTTACCTGTGCCGTCGCCTGCCGCGATTGCTCCGCCAGGTTCCGCACCTCCACCGCTACCACAGCGAATCCCTTGCCGTACTCTCCCGCCCGCGCTGCCTCCACTGACGCATTCAGCGCCAATATATTCGACTGTGCCGCAATATCGTTCACCGTGGTGATGATCTCCCCGATCTGTTGTGTCTGTTCTGATAACGCCAGAATGTTCTCCGCGATCCCCTCTACTCGCGTTTTAATCTGTCCCATGCTCCCTATCGTTTCCTGGACCACCTGCCGCCCAGTGCGCGAGACCTCGACCGTGCGTTGCGAAGCTCCCGTTACCTCTTGTGCTCGCATTACTGACTGCTCGGCAATAGTTTCGAGTTCTTCTATCGTGGTAGTTGTCTGCGAGATAGCCGCCGACTGCTCACTGGCCCCCGACGCCTGTTGTGTGGTAGAGGCGTGGATCTCAGCAGCAGTCGAACTCAGGTTGTTCGCCGCGTGGCGAATTTGATCGAGTATGCCTTGTATAGCCGCTACCATCCTGTTTATACTGCGCCCCAACACAATCAGTGGGTCATCTTTTTTTCCATACTCGCCCTCTCCCAGGTTCAGCCGAAAAGTCAGGTCCCCCTGCCCCACCTGCTCCATATATGTAACGTATTCTCGAACCACTGTCTGCAACCGCTCATATTGCTCTCGTTCGCTCTGCAATAGCCCGCGCAAGTGGACAGTCATTCGAGTAAAAGCTTGTGCCATGACTCCAATCTCGTCTTTTCGATCCATGACACCGGCATAATCAGCAGGATTCAGGATTTCGATGACCTGGGTCGAACCATCATCAGCCGCAACCCGGGTCGCTACCTCCGCCAAGCTAGACATCGGAGCGACGATGCTTCTGGTGACAAACAGCGAGGCAACCACGGCGAATATCGTGGACACCAATGCTAGCCCAACGTTGATGATCACCATCGTATATATCGAACGAAATGCCTCAGACTGATCTTGTTCGACCAGCAACACGGTTTCTAGTTGTGACAACCATCGAAAAGCCCCGACAACGGGCACACCCCGATAATCTTTGTACGTTCCAGCACCAATGGTGTGATTTTCTATTGCTGTGTCGGCTCCCCACGTATGCACCAGGATCGCTTCCTCTCCGCCAAAGGGTGAATCAGTCAGCATGACGTGATCAGATCCAACCAGGTATATCTTGCCAGTTTCATTCAGCCCAGTCCACTCTTGCACCATCTCATTTAACGTTTCCATGCTGGCATAACCGACGAAAACCCCCAATGTCTCTCCCTCTTTGTCGAACACTGGTTGAGCGATAGCTAACACCACCCGGTCCAACAATGACGAGTAGACCAGATGTGCGCAAGGGGCTTTCTGCCCCTCTTGATAATATATCTGCTCACTATGAACTAGATCCATTTGTGTGTCATCAGTGGACACAATTGTTCGTCCCTGAATATCCAGTAGGAACAACTCATTGAACTGCTGTGTCCGTATGATATACCGTGACCAGTTCGATCTCAATGATCTATGGATCGCACCGCCGACTGGCGATTGGAAAAAATCGCGCGTATGTATTATGTAGACCGATTCTAGTGCAGCAGTTAGATTAACTTGTGTACTATCTATCCAAGCACTAACTTTCTCCCCTTTGAATGTGGCTTTCAACTCGAGCTGCTCGATCACTTGCTGACGTCCACTTTGCCACCCTACTACAGCCGAGGTGATAGTAACGGCAGTTGTCGGCAGTAATACCATCACTACAAAAGCGACGAGTAGTTGAGACTGAATTGATCCACCCTGAAAGACATTGACGATTTGCCAAAAAGCAGCGCGTGCTACTATACCAATCCGGGTAGGGATAGAAACCTTGTGATGCTGCTCATTTCCTCTCTCCGTCATAATACACTCCTTGCGACGCTCATGATCGATAGGTGTGCTGGCCAAAAAGCACATCCATTCTGCACATGAGCTCAATTTCTCCTACTTTGTGGTAAAATGGCAGCCTCTCATCTCTAACCCAAGAGGCAAACAAAGAGATCCCTTCAATAAATTGTACATTCGCCTTCTCAGGCTGTCAAACAGCACCTGCGCCAATGGACTCAACCTGGCAGCAATGTCCCCCTCCCCGACGCAACTCCCCCCGCCGCATTCCACCGCCCCTGGCCCAAGGGAACAAGCCAATGCACCACCTAAACAGACCAGGGGGATACGGCGAGGGAGCGGATTGGGGCTGCGGCGGCGGCGGTAATGGGCCAGGTCAGGCCGATAGCTCCTGTGGCAATCTGTGACACAAAGTTCATCACCAGGGTTTCTCACAGGAGGAAAGCGAGATGAACCGAGGGATCTATCCTCTGTTTCGGCGGTGGCGAGCGATGGGGCAGGATTGGTTTCCACAAACTGACGCAGCAGTACTAAAACAGATATACATTTCGACCAACATAGGCCGATTGTGGCTGGAAAACGCAATCTGTTGACGATTATGCTGTATAGCATTTATCCCGTTACATCAAGATAGTTCCAGCCCTAACTGATCCAGAAATGCCCGAGCCTCGGCATAGTGTTCGAACTGACGCTCCTCAGTGCGGAACGCCGAGGTATGAGCATAACGACGTCCATTGACCGTTTGGATACCCAGTTTCTTGTGTAACATTTCGTGATACATGACAAACTCGATGGCGTAAGCGGGGATGCCAGGGTCATCCAACGTCAAGCTGATCAGGATAGTATCTGATGCAGGTTGATAGTGTCCCATTTTTCGATGGGTGATGGTCTTGTTCCAGGCTAGACGGGGTTGAGGCAACTGCCCGTCAAAGTATTGGACGTTGACACGCTGAAATATCTCGGAGAGATGGTAGTGGCGACCACATATTGGGGTCTCGGCAAAAAGCGTGGTCGCTTCCAACGCAAGAACATATTCGGGAAATTCTTCGCTGGACGTAAACTGATCTATGTGCTGAACAAGTGCGGGGCTTTTTCCAGATAGAGCGGTACGAACGAGCGTTTTGAGAACAGAGCGAGGTGCATGAATGAACGCTTCGTGGGCTGTGAGATGAATGCCGTCTTGTTGTTCCCGGTAACGGTACAGGTGTGGGATATTGTAGAATCGGATATGGAGCCGGGGTTGCTTGCGGGCCTTGGCTCTTTCTCTACGTCTTTTGCCGGGACCTGCTTCTTTGAGAGCAATGCTCAATGCAGTCAAGTGAGTGACGAGATTTTCAGATTCACTAAGAAATTTGAGCCACTCGTACGCGCGCCGAGATGGGGTCGGCAAATCAGCGGGATGGGTGTGGCTCTCCTGGCAGATTTCCTCCACGCGAGTGACGTTCCGCTGTATGTCAGTCAGCATATTGGCGACATCTTTGTTGGTCAACGTGAGGTGACCTTGGTTGCGTCCCGGGCGTTTGGCGATTTCTTGCATTTGTGCGTGCAAGTTATTGGTCATTGCGACCAAGTTTTTGACACGGACACGTTTGGGGGGTGGGGGAGCATCGGCCTTGCGGATGGGAATGTTCTCCAGATCAATGTTTTTGAGGTACTGGTACGCACGCCGGGATGGGGCCGGGAGATCTTGTGGGGTAGTGTCATGTTCCCGGCATATGGCGGCAATCTCGGCGACAGAGTTCCGCACCCAGGTACGAAAATCTTCCACCTCGGATTGGAGAATCCCGACGCTGAGTTGTTCTCGCGCTCGATTCATAGCTTTGACAATGCCAGAGATACGGATACGGGGCATAATCTATCCTTTCAGATACCAGGGAGAACCAGTGGATTCAATTTTCATCCAACGATGTCCTGAGCGACTTTCCACTGGAATATATTCTCAAAATCTTGAAAGCAACGGTTACAAATCCAGTGCTCGTTATTCAATGTAGCATAGCCTTTGTGCAATGTCTCCAAACCACCAGATTCCGAGAACTTTGTCCAGCAAAACTCACAATGGTCGTGATCCCAGGTGTCACTATGTCGCTGATATTCCTTCCGATAAAGAGTGACTCCTTTTAAATAGTTCTCCTGTCCTTGCAATCGCCAATCATCTGTCATTGTCATTCTACCCATAGAAGGATCTTTTACTGCTCCAAGCTAGTGGGGGCCGAGTTTGTAGTTTGGACACGAGCAGGATCACAACGTGCCTCGTGCCGATCTAAAAGTCTCCACGCGGCGACGATCATCCATACGATCCCAAAAACAATATAGAGGATTTGCCAAGATTCGGGCAGTTTGAACACTGACCAAATCTCGGAAATGGCCGGAACGAGTGGCCCAAATATGAGCGCGGGGCAAATCAACCAGCCAAACATATAGGTCTTGAGAATTTCAAAACCGTTCAACGATTCCCGTGATAGCACTTGATAGGAGAATCCAGAACCTTTGTGAGGCAAGAATTGAACACGATAATAAGCCAAAGGAACAATGGGCAGGTAAGCAAAGGTGAACCAAAGTGTAGCAGTAGCCACACAGTTTTTGTCCATTTCACTGATGCCTAGCAGACTGTCGGAGAGAAAATTCATCTTGCAAAAACGCTTCGTTTTTGCCTGTTACTGGGTCAATAACCTGTCAGAGGGCGTGATTTTTTCACAGAAATGCCTTACTTGGGCCTGTATTTGGCTAAAACTGAGGCA
>JAAEPW010000412.1 GCA_024232355.1 Chloroflexota bacterium
ACCCAGGTAGGTGGCGTAGGTCAGGGTGACGCCATCACTGGAAACGATAGCGAGGAAAGCGTCAAAGTCGCCGCCACCGTAGGTCTCCTGATAGGCCCCAGACGTGGTGAGAAAAGTGTTGCCAGTCCTGCCCGAGACGTAGGCTTGCCCTGTGCTATCCAAGGTGATGTCTTGTCCCTCGGCGTTGATTCCAGCAAGACAGCCAGAGTAGAGCAAGGCCGTGCCGGTGTCGTTCAACTTGGTCACAAAAGCCCCACCATCGTCGCAGGAGGCGAAGGAACCGGGGGTATCTGGGAAGAAAGTATTGCTCCAGCCGGTGATGTAGACGTTCTCATCGCTGTCCACGGCGATGCCGCCGGCAGAGTCGCCCGCGATGCCGCCGATGTAGGTAGCGTAAACCCGATCGTTTGTGCCATCTCCGGCAGGGTGAATTTTAAAGACAAAGTCATCCTGACCGCCAACGAGGGTGTCGCTGAAAGTGCCTGTAGAGACAGGGAAATCGACGGAAGTAGTCGAACCAACGATGTAAGCGTCCCCATCCCCGTCCACCGCGACGTCGTTGCTAATATCGTCCCCGGTTCCTCCCAGGAAGGTGGCGTAAGAGTCGCCAGCATCCTGGGGAACCAAGGAAAAAGAAGTAGGAGAGGAAAAGGGGGCTATGATTTCAGTCCCCTGTATTTCGGGTCGAACGGACGGCAGGTTCGAGGGCGCAGTCTGCAAGAGAGGCAAGCTGAATTCCCCCACGGCGGTGGTCAAATGCAAATGGCCGCCATCGCCCAAGGCCAGGGCATCGGCGCCATCTATGCGCAGGCGAATGTGTAAAGCTGTCGATTGTGGATTGCGGGCAACGAGTCGCCAGGCCCAATGTCCGCCTTTGCCAGTGATCTCTACGTCCACGCCGGGGTAGATGTCCACATAGCGCACGCCGCCCCATGCGGGCACATCGGTGCGCCAGTTGTCCGGGTCGCTGCCGACAAAGTAAGAGACGTGCGTGTCCAGGCGCTCAAAGGGTTCCAGGCGCAGATGGGGGTTGGCCCCAGGAAAGCTCAGTTTAAGGTTGACGCCTTTTCGCGCCTCTGCTCCTTCGCCCGCGCGCTCAAGGATGGTGAACCAGATTGCATCGTCGGCGAGGTAAATGGTCGTGTCGCCTCTGCGTACCTGGAAACGCGCGTCAGTGTCAAACTGCCCGACGTTCTCGACAAACATCAGAGGCGCGTCCTGCAAGGCCGCCGCTACGTGAGTACTGCCGGGAACGGGATCAGAGGCAGGTACATTTGGCTTGGAGATGGGTGCAGTAAGAGGCGTTGGCTGTGATTGGGCTGCGACGGTGGGTTGTATCCAGTTTAGCACGAGCAAGGCTAACATGGCTGTGCCCGCAACGAGAACGAACGTGGCAAACAATCGTGTTTTCATTAGCTATCTCCTCCAGTATTTGTGTATACATTGTACAAAACCACACCCCCGCCCTATAGGGTTTGATATCTTGAACTTTTCAGACACACCTCCTCAAGAACATAGATTACGATGCGTGAAACGCGAAAACGATCTTGCCTGACAGGTCCTACCGCAGCCCCGTCTCCATCCGCGCGATCACCATGCGCTGAACCTCGCTGGTGCCCTCGTAAATCTCGGTGACCTTGGCGTCGCGGAAATAGCGCTCCACGGGCAGTTCCTTGCTATAGCCCATCCCGGCGTGGATTTGGATCGCCTGGGTCGTGACCCACATCGCCGTCTCTGAGGCAAAGGTCTTGGCCATGCAAGATTCCAGCGAGTAGCGGCGGCCGGTCTTTTTAGAGTCGTCTTTGGCCAGCGCTGCTTGATAAATGAGCAACCGACTGGCCTCGACGCGGATCTTCATATCGGCCAGCTTTTGTTGGATCATCTGGAATTGGCCAATCTTTTTGCCAAAGGCTTCGCGCTCGCGAACGTATTCCAGCGATGCCTCATAGGCGGCCTCGGCGATGCCCAACGCCTGGGATGCGATGCCGATGCGGCCCGCGTCCAGCACAGCCATCGAGATTTTAAAACCCTCACCCTCTGCGCCTAGCCGTTGCTCCACTGGGCATTTATAATCCTCAAAGTGGACCTCGCAGGTGGCGGAGGCGCGGATGCCGAGTTTCGGCTCGGTCTTGCCACACATAAAGCCCGGATCGGCGGTGTCAATGACAAAAGCACTGACACCTTTATGACGCGGCTTGGCGTCTGGGTCTACCTGGGCAAAGAGCACAATGTACTTGGCCGCTGGCCCGCTGCTGATCCACGACTTGGTGCCGTTGATGACATAATGGGATCCGTCGGGGGAGAGGGTGGCCGTCACACGCATATTGCCGGCGTCGGAACCAGATTGGGGCTCGGTGAGCGCAAACGCCCCGACGGCCTGACCGCTGGCGACCGGCTGGAGGTATTTTTTCTTTTGCTCCTCGGTGCCAAAGCGGATAAAGCCATAGCAATAGAGAGAATTGTTTACCGACATGACGGTCCCGTGAGACGCATCGGCCTTGGAGATTTCCGTCAGCGCCAGCACGTACGCCAACGTGTCCATTCCCACGCCGCCGTACTTTTCTGGTACTGCGATGCCCATAAAGCCCTGGGCGCCCATTTTGGCAATCGTGTCGTAGGGGAATTCCCCCGTCTCGTCGTGCTCGGCTGCGATGGGGGCGATTTCCTTCTGGGCAAAGTCTCGCGCCATATCGCGGATCATACGATGTTCCTCACCAAGATGCAAGTCCATTTCATTTTCTCCTTAATTATGTTTATTTTCGACAAAATATCCCAAATTCTATTTGGGATAAATTTGGGATAAAAACCCAACTTGGTTATCTGTGGATATCCCAAATAGAATTTGGGATAAATTTGGGATAAAAAACATCTTTTTGGTTATTGTCTGACCAACATTCATCCGCCGCTCTCGGCCCCCGTCTCGGGGGCTTTCGATGTGGGAAACGATCACTCAAAGTCAGGCATTCACACTAGAACCGCCCTCGGGGACGAGGGCTGATAGCCTACGAACACCTTGCCTATGCTGGGTCGTCTGCGACCCACAGTGGCGTCATTTCAAAATGTAATACGTTCCTTTTTTGGCCCCAACCTTGAGCAGGATGCCTCGATCAACCAGGTCCACCAGGTCCAACCGCAGCGTCTCGGTACTAACATCCGAGCAGAGGTTCCGATATTCGCGGTTGGTGATGCGGCCCTTTTCCTGCACATAGGCCAGTGCCTTGGCCTGCCGCTCGTTCATCGTGCGCGTCCAGGTGGGTTGGGGGGGGCGCTCGCGGACGTTGTAGAGCGTGACGGTAAAGGTGTAGGGGGTGTCCTTGAACTTGGGCGGCGGGTGCCCGGCCCGTACCATCTCCTCGATCATCAGGTCAACGCCCAGCCCCAGTTCCTCGATATAGCCCCACTGGTACAGGCCAGAGACGATGCGCGGATTGCGCGAAAAGTGTTCTTCGACGATATTGTCCACCGTGATAAAGCCGGGCAAGCCGCCGGGGCTGATGATCTCCATACGGTCGGAGAACATGCGCACCTCGATGCGCCGCCCGCCCAGCCGATAGTCCCGGTGCGCCACGGCGTTGACCAGCGCCTCACGCACAGCCGAGATCGGATACTCGGTGCGTTCCTCTCGCTCCAGCCCCTTGACGACGGCGCCGATTCGCATCTCTTCACCCACCACCTCCCACGTGCGCTGGACGATGCGGGCCAACGGTCCACTGATCTCATCCCGGCGGCCGTAACCCGGCTGGCCTGTCTCGCCCCGGGGCGTCGTGCCAACAAATTTGACAAAGGTCAGCCCGCTCTGGGGCAGAAATGCCTGAGGATTGCGGGCGAACAGCAACACGCCCGTAATAGTTGGGTGACCAGCCTCATTCAAAGCACCCACCTCGACCAACAGGTCGTCTACATGTCCCGTCTGCTCCCGGTGATGGCGCTCCTCCCATTTGGCCGCAAATTCAGCGACCACCTCGTCGTCAAAATCCTCACGCCGCGCTCCGGGCGCGGGTTCCGATTCGAAATCGGCCGTAGACTTTGTCGCGGCCAGTTGGCGAATCTGTTCACCGCCGAGCGGACGGTTCTCCGTGCCGGTGCGGACCAGCACCCGCCCATCGGTCAGGCTGTGCAGTTCGGAACTGCGGGGGACGACGATGGCAAAGGCCAATCCCTCTTGGGCCGTCGCTTGGTGCCAGCGCACCACTACCGGCGGACGGCACTCGCGCAGCGCGGCCCGCAGCACCTCTTCGACCTCGTCCGCATAAGCCTGCCCCGTGGTCTGTCCGGCCTCGTCCACGCCGATGAGAATAGTGCCGCCGTCCGAGTTGGCCAGGGCGACCAGCGTCTCGGCCAGCAGTTGAGGCTCTGGCTCTGGCATAGCGGCCAGCATTTGGCCGGGGCGACGATCGTATGGACTAGTTTGCATTTCTTTTCATCTCCGGTAGGCGCGATTATGTTTATAGGCCAAATTCGAGATAGTAGGCCCTTTGACTTGTAGGATTATACCAAAAAAGCCAAAAGTAGGTTTCATCTTGGTTGGTTTTCCAGTACGGTGTCAAGTTCTCAATATCCTCATCATCCCACCATGGCACATCTTGGGTCAGATATTCTGTACCAAATCCCGGATCCCCTTGTTCGAGTTTTAACTCGGAAACAATTTTGTCAATCGTATCCTGATCTGTCTTAAACCCAAGCATGTACAATGGGTCGAACCCCATCCCATCGGCAAAATAGTACAAATCCGATACTGACTCTGGAACAGCGAATCCAAAATGGTTCTCAAATCCCTTTTGGTTGGCAGGTGTGTCAGGTGTGTCCCAATCATAGTCTGTGCCACAGGCCAAGATGGACAAAAATATGACCACGATGCTCATGAATTTGATTATCGCCGTTCCTATTCTATTCCCCACCCACCACCGCCACCGACGACACCTCGTCCCCCGCCTTTAATTCCATCACCTTTGCACCACGGGTCGCGCGTCCCATCTGAGAGACGTCGGATGCGGGGGCGCGGAGCACCATACCTTTGGCAGAGATGATGGTGACCTCGTCGGCGGGGCGGATCACGCGGGCGGCGGCGATGATGCCTGTTTGCGACCGTTGACCGCCCAGGCAACGCACGCCTTTGCCGTTGCGCCCCTTGACCGGGAACTCGTCCAGGGTCGTGCGCTTGCCGTATCCCTTGGCGGTGACGACCAGCAGATCGTTCTCGGAGCCGATGACGCCAGCACTGACGACGTGATCGCCGGGGGCCAGCTTGATGGCGTTGACGCCAGCAGCGGCGCGTCCCATCGGGCGCACGGCGTCGCCCCGAAAGCGCAGTGCCTGCCCCTGCTCGGTGACAATGATGACGTCCTGGTCTGCCCCTGTCAAGCTGACCCAGCCCAATTCATCCCCTTCCTCCAGGCGGATAATGAGCAGGCCGCCGGATCGCACACTGCTAAACTCGCTCAACTGAATACGCTTGGCCCGGCCCTGGCGCGTGACCATCATCAGGTCACTGCCCGAACCGCCGTTCGAATTTGGCACGGCCACAGCCGCCGTGATCCGTTCGTCGGCGTCGAGGGCGACGATGCTGGCTAGCAGCACCCCCTTGGCCGCGCGGGCAGCGCTGGGGATCTGGTAGACGCGCTCTTGGTAGACCTTGCCCCGGTTGCTAAAGAACAGGATCGAGTCCATCGTCCCGGCGGAAAATAGAAAACGTATGGTATCCTCGCCCCGGGCCGCCGTCATTCCTCGGACGCCGCGCTCTTGGGCGCGATAGGCCTTCACCGGCACGCGTTTGACGTAGCCGCGCTGCGTGATCGTGATCAGCACGCTCTCCTCGACTACCAGGTTCTCTTCCTCGAAATCCGCATCCTCGCCGACGATGCGCGTGCGGCGGCCGTCGGCGTAGGCGCGCTTGAGGTTGGCCAAGTCTTCCTTGATAAGATACAAAATCTTGCGCGGCGAGGCCAGTAGATCCTCCAGGTAGGCGATGCGCTGGATCAATTCGAGATATTCGTCCTCGATCTTTTGACGTTCCAACGCCGCCAAGCGCCGCAGTTGCATGTCCAGGATCGCTTGGGCCTGGATCTCGCTCAGTTTGAAGCGTTCCATCAGCCGCTGGCGGGCGGTTGCGACGTCGGGCGACTGGCGAATGGTCTGGATGACGGCGTCCAGGTGGTCGAGGGCGGTCTTGAGGCCCTCTAGGATGTGGGCGCGATGCTGAGCCTTTTCCAATTCACAGCGCGTGCGGCGGGTCAGCACGTCGCGGCGGTGTTCGACGTAGAGTTGCAGCGCCCGCTTGAGGGTCAGCAGACGCGGCTCATCGTCCACCAGTGCCAACACCTGCGCGCCAAAGGTGGACTGGAGGGGCGTGTACTTGAATAGTTGGTTGAGCGTCTTGCGCGGTTGCGCGCCGCGCTTGAGTTCGATGATGATGCTCATCCCGCGCCGGTCCGACTCGTCTCGCAGATCAGAGATGGTGTCGATCTTGCCGGTGCGGGCCAGGGTGGCGATGCGTTCCAGCAAGGACGATTTGTTGGTCTGGTAGGGCAGCTCGGTGATGACGATGCGGTTCCGGTTGCCGGACATCTCTTCGACGTGCGTCATCGCCCGCATAACGATTCGCCCGCGCCCGGTGGCATACGCCTGTACGATCCCTTCCTTCCCGACGATGATGCCGCCGGTGGGAAAGTCTGGTCCCTCGACGTATTCCATCAGATCATCGACGGTCACATTGTCCAACTCGTCCCAGCGGTCGATCAAATAGCCCAGCGCGTCGCACACCTCGCCCAGGTTGTGGGGCGGGACGTTGGTCGCCATACCGACGGCGATGCCGGAGGAACCGTTGACCAGCAAATTGGGCAGGCAGGCCGGGAGTGCGGTCGGTTCCTGCAACGTGCCGTCGAAATTATCCTTCCAATCTACCGTGTCTTTATCAATGTCGAGCAAGAGTTCGGTGGCGACATGGTCCAAACGCGCCTCGGTGTAGCGCATCGCGGCAGGGCGGTCGCCATCTACCGACCCAAAGTTTCCCTGTCCATCCACCAATGGGTAGCGGAGAGAAAAATCCTGCGCCATCCGCGCCATCGCGTCATAGACCGCCGTGTCGCTGTGAGGATGGTACTTGCCCAGCACCTCACCGACGATGCGGGCCGACTTTTTGTAGGCCATGTCGGGGCGTATGCCCATGTCGTGCATGGCGTAGAGGATACGGCGCTGGACCGGCTTGAGGCCATCGCGGGCGTCGGGCAGGGCACGCGAGACGATGACGCTCATCGCATAATCCAGATATGCGCTGCGCATCTCGGTTTCGATATTGATCAGTTGTACGGTGCCAATTTCCAAGAGAAACCTCCCATCGAGTTCGGAGGTATTATACCGCAAAGGGGCGAGACGGAAAACGTGTCACACATCACTTGGCATAGTGGTATACGTCCACCCACATAAAATAGCCCTCGTCTACTCGTTCCCCGTTCATTTCCAGCCACGCACGAACCAACTCGCGCTCGTCCCACATTGTCGTTTCGGTGGCGATCAGCCAGACCGTGTCGTACGCGGCCGTCATCTCTTGCATACGCTGTGCGGCATTCTGTTCGTTCATCACGTACGAGCCATCGGGAAGCCGGTGGTTGGTGAACAGTCCTTCGTTCCAGGCGTACTCTTGCTGGGAAAAGTAATAGTCAAACGTGTACCGTCCGTGAGGGATCTGAAAGATAACCAGTTCCCCAAGCGTGTAGCGTTCGGCCACATAGGCGGCGGCGGCGCGAAAGTCGGACTTTGTCGGTTCGGCAGCTTGCTGCCTCAGGTTGACGCCGCCAAAGACAAGGACGACACTTAGCAGGAGCAGAACCACCCATCGCCCCCAGTTTCTCAAGCGCCAGATAGACGCCAGCCCCAAGGCGACCAATAGGTAGAATGCGGACGATGTCCAGATAAAGTAGCGGTCTGTGAAAAGCGGCTGCCACTGAGAGATCGTCCACACAGCCAGCAAGGGAATCACCAGCCAGCATACTAGGGCGAAACGGTTCTTGCCTCCCCTCGACTCGTTTGTCATAGGGACGGGACGGGTTTTGATTTCCCTCAGGCCTTCTAGGGTGTGAAGGGGGCGGGTTTGGTCTTCCCGTAGATCTATAATAAGGCGGGGGCGTTTTTGGCTTTGTGACTTTTCTCTACTGAGAAAAGATATGAACGAGTCGCCCAACAGCCCCCACAAGGCCAGTATAGTAATCAGTGCCGTCCCCCAGGGCCAGCCCAGGCTGAGAATGCCCAGACTCCAACCGTTGAGCAAAATCTTGATCATGTCGTTCAGCACATACGGGTAAAAGCCGGTCTCACGGACCCGAAATACCTGCGGTGCTTGCCAAAGGGCCAGAGGCAGGTAGGGCAGGGTCAGGCAGGCCAAGCTGACGAGCGCGCCGCCCCATCGCTTGCGCGCCTGGGGCCACCAGGTCAAATAGAGCAGAATCTGTACGGGAACCAGCAGGGCCGCCAGGATATGGGAGTAAAAGGCCAAGCTGGTGACGACGATTTGTGCCGTCCACCAACGCCGCTCCCCACTTTCGACGGCGCGGCGCAGCGCGTAAATCGCCAACAGGGCCAGGGCCGTCACCAGCGCATACATTTTGACTTCCTGGCTGTACCAGGTCCAGTAGGGAGATATGGTCGCCAGAAAAGCGGCAAAAAAGCCGGTCGGATGGTCAAACAGACGGCGGCCTAATACATAGACCAGCGGTACGGCGAGAACACCAAAGATGAGAGAGAAGAAACGCATCGCATACTCGCTGGTGCCGGTGAAAGCGATCCAAGCACGCAGCAGGAGAAAATACAAGGGGCCGTTCTGTTGGATGATTCCCCCAAACGTCCGCGCCAGACGGAGCGACGCGCTCTCATCAGGCGATTGAGCGGACGGCATCGGTAGGGATGGACAGGTGTAAGGCGTGTTCAAATCCCCAACTTTTTCTGGCGCAAACGCTTGGACGATGAGATGGGGAAACTCGTGGGCGTAGCACAGGGCATCCACCTCGTCCCGCCAGAGGGATTGGGCATTGATAGACGTGGCTCGTACGGTAAAAGCGACCAGCGCTAAAAAGACGATGGTCATCAAAGAGGAAAAGCGCGAATAGTTCATCAAGCCGCGCCGCGATACCAGCGGAGGATGACGAAAGCGAGGCCCAAGGCCAGCAAAATGCCCAATGCTACCCACAATAGAATCGCACCACCACTGCTCCAGGCAGACGGCAGGGATGGCGCAGCGTTTTCGGGGGACGGCGTGGTGAGTGGCGATACCGCCGCAGCTTTTGGGGTGGGGAGGGGGGATTGCGCGCCGTCAAACGATGTACCGCGCAGCCACAATGCGACGGCCACAATAAGCACCACTGCCAGTGTCAACGAGAACCAAAATCGGGGATGACGATACCATAGAGTCATGGCAATATTATAGCGCAACTCGTCTTGCCGCGCCAATTTATGCTCGACGTGCCCCCGTTTGACTTGATCTACTCGCCGCTATATAATGCTTGGCAATATAGCCGAGGAGATGTTCATGTTCAACCAACTAGAAAAGTTTGCGAATCGCCTGAGGGCATCAAGAAAGCAGGATTCTCCAGATGAACAACCTGTGTCTGCTCAAATGCACGCGCCAACCCTTTCGATGAATGTTCTGGATCAATACGTTACGTCTGCACCTTTGCCACAGAACGCCATAGATATCTTTAAAGGTGAGTGGCACTCAGAGTTGCCTGATGCCAGCCTCCTTGCGGGTTCAATCACGCTGTTTGACGATTATCGTATCAAATGGTTCACAGAGCATCTTGGGGGCTTTCAAAACAGGACAGTGTTGGAACTCGGGCCGTTGGAGGCAGGTCACACATATATGCTCGAACGTTTGGGGGCGGCGTCTATATTGTCGATTGAGGCTAGCACGCGCGCTTTTCTCAAGTGCTTGATCATCAAAGAGATATTTGACCTTGGGCACACGCGTTTTTTGTGTGGAGACTTTGTTGAATATCTACGAACCAATCATCAACAGTTCGATGTGTGCTTGGCTAGTGGCGTACTCTATCATATGACCAATCCCATCGAACTTGTTGCCTTGCTGGCAAAGACGACCAATCACGTATGTTTGTGGACGCACTATTACGATCCCAAAATAGTCCAACCTCTAAATAGTCAAAAGGCCGAGCATGCTGGATTTGCGCACACACTCTATTATAGGCCATATGGAGAGGGATTAGAATGTGCTAATTTCTGCGGAGGATGTAGGCCACATAGTTACTGGATGACTCGTGATGACCTCATTAACGGTTTCAAACACTTTGGCCTGACCGAAATAACCATCGGTATAGAAGAACCGAACCATCCGAATGGACCAGCCTTTACCTTGATAGCGTCCAGACCATCTGGAGCAGACTGACCCGTCGGACTCAAGCATCTCGAGCGCATTCATAGCCTCCGGGTTACTACTCAGCCAACGCTCCAGCCCCCGTCTCGGGGGCGGTTTGTGCGACAAACATCTGCGCAGAATGAGATGCTCTTGCCAAAACCGCCCTCGGGGACAAGGGCTAAGAGCCTGAAACATCCAATTCTGTAGCCGACTGAGTAGTAACGCCTCCGGTTGTGAATGATGAATGATAACTGAAAAGATCGTGTACCAACCGCTGAAGGAGGGTTGATCCCTTGGCCGTGCAGTTCGGTACCTGGCAATCCCCGTTTGACTTGATTTCCCCGCCGCTATATAATCCTTGTTGACTACCTTTACCGAATCGACTCGGAGCAATTCACAATGTCATTACCGATAATCACAGAACGTCTCATTCTGCGCTCATACACCTACGACGATATACCAGACATTATCGAATTCGTTTCACACCCTTCAGTTGCCAGAGCGACCCCTGAAATTGGGACGACTGAATCCGAGGTTGGGAAATATATCGACTTGCAGAACTCGTATCAACCGTTCGAACAGGACAAGTGTTTTGATTTGGCCATCGAGCGGAAACAAGCTGTTCAAGTGATCGGGTTATTGTCGCTGGTGCGTAAAGAGCACGAGCAGGGAGCAATTGGCTGGGCGCTCGGAATAGACTATCGAGGTCAAGGATATGGGACGGAAGCCGCGAGGGCATTGATGACCTTTGGCTTTGACTCGCTCGGTTTGCACCGGATTTATGCCACCACGAGCAGCCAAAATATTGGTTCCTGGCGAGTGATGGAACGTTTGAGGATGAAAAGAGAGGGCCATCTTCGAGAAGCGGAACTCGGAGATGGTGAATGGCTGGACACGTTGATTTATGGAATTCTCGCTGACGAGTGGCAAAGTGCGTAATGCGCCAGGAGGTATTGGACATGAACTCGTTAATCCACCCACAGACCAAATACGCCGACCAAGTCTTTAAGGATATTCACCTAGAGCGAGACCAACTCGTCTCCAGCCAGTTCTACGATTGCGAGTTTGTGCAGTGTTCGTTCACCGAGTCCGAATTCCGCAACTGCCGGTTCGTCAACTGTGTGTTTCGGCAGTGCGACCTGAGCCTCGTCCGAGTGCCGGGGAGCACGTTTTCTGCCACTCGATTTGAAGAGTCCAAGGCCGTTGGCGTCAACTGGACGCAGGCCGACTGGCCCGCAACCGGGCTGGGAGATCCGCTTGGCTTTATCAAGTCTGCCATCAGCCACTCGACGTTCATTGGACTGCGCCTAAAGGGTATCCAGATCAAGGACTGTATTGCCATAGACGTTGACTTTCGAGAGGCCAATCTATCCCAGGCCGACTTGGCGGGCACCGATCTCTACGGGAGCAGGTTTGGCAACACTGATCTGACCAAAGCCGATCTGAGCCACGCGCGTAACTATCATATCAATCCAGGGCAAAACGTGTTGAGCCAGGCCAAATTCTCGCTGCCAGAGGCAATGTCGCTGCTGTACGGCCTGGATATTGTTCTGGTGGAAAACTCGATATGAGGTCAAAATGACGGACAACATAGATCTGCAATGGTACAAGAAAATCTGGTCGCTGGGTATTGAGGACATGTCTTGGGTCGAGCACACGGCCTGCGAGGTGGATTTTGTGATCGCTGCCCTCGCGCTGCAAGGACGAGAGCGCATATTGGACCTGGCCTGCGGTTTTGGCAGGCATTCGCTCGAGTTGGCCCGCCGTGGGTACACGGTGGTCGGCGTAGACATTACGCCAGACTATATCGACAAAGCACGCAGCCTGGCGGAAAAAGACCATTTGACCAATGCCGAGTTCATCTGTGCCGACTTGCGGGACGTGTCGTTTGAGAGCGAATTCGATGTGGTGTTGAATCTGGCGGACGGCGCCATCGGCTACCTGGAGACGGACGAGGAGAATCTCAAGATATTCGACTTGATCGCCACAGCGCTCAAACCGGGGGGCAGGCACCTGATGGGCGTGTGCAGTGGCGACCACGCGCGCAAACATTTTCCACGACGCCATTGGGAGGCGGGCAGCCAGTCGCTCTCGCTGGCCGATTTTGATTGGGATCGGGAAAACTCGCGCATGTTGTACACGGGGTATACGCTCAAATACGGAGAGGTTTTGGATAAACCCGAGCCGCAAGGGCTTGCCGGCTATACGCGCCTGTACACGCTTGAAGAACTGGGCGACATATTTGCGGCGCGTGGGATAGAGATCAAACAGACCTACGGGGACTATGATATGGATGTTCCCGCGTCGGACAAACTACTCACATTATTGGTGTACTCGAAAAAGGAGAGAAAAAATCATGCGTAAAAAAGTATTGATTGCATTGTTGGTACTGGTGGCGGTCGCACTAGTGGTGGGGCTGATCGGCGTCGGATCGGTCGTCTTTACAGTGCGCCGTCCTTGGCCCAAGATCAACGGCAACGTCAAGGTAGAAGGCTTGCAGGCCGAGACCACCATCATCCGCGACAGTTGGGGCGTTCCCCACATTTATGCCGCCAACACCCACGATCTCTTTTTCGCTCAGGGATATGTGCACGCGCAAGAACGCTTCTGGCAGATGGAGTTCTGGCGTCGAATTGGCTCGGGGCGACTGTCTGAAATACTGGGCGACTCGGCTGTGAGGCAGGACGTATTCATCCGCACGGTGGGTTGGCATCGCACCGCCGTTGAGGAACTGGAACAGATAGACGAGGAAATCCTAGTGACACTGGAAGCCTACGCCGAGGGGGTCAATGCCTACATTTCCACTCACCGGCGGCGCTTGGGGCTGGAATTCACCATGCTGGGCCTGACCGGCGTCCGGTTCGACCCTGAACCCTGGACCCCACTCAACACCATCACCTGGGCCAAGGTGATGGCGTGGGACCTGGGGGGCAATATGAGCAAAGAACTGCTCCGCGCTCATATCGCGACCCGCTTGGGCACCCCCGCCCTCGAAGAATTGGTACCTCCCTACGCGGACGATTACCCCGTCATTGTTCCACACCCAATGACGGGAGCGACGCTCCAGTCCGTCCCCGACGCGGCTTTTGACACCCACTTTTTGGGAAAGGGGGACAGCGTGGGGAGCAATAGCTGGGTCATCGCCGGGGAGCGCACTGATACGGGGATGCCGCTCCTGGCCGACGACCCCCACCTAGGCATCCAGATGCCGTCGATCTGGTTCGAGATCGGTCTGCACTGCGAGCCGATGCGGGTGAGCTGTCCGATCAACGTCGTCGGCACATCCTTCGCCGGCACCCCGGGCGTCGTCATCGGCCACAACGACCAGATCGCCTGGGGAGTCACCAACCTGGCACCAGACGTGCAAGACCTGTTCGTCGAGCGGATCAACCCCGAAAACCCCAATCAGTACGAGTACGATGGCGAGTGGCTCGACATGGAGATCATCCGCGAAGAGATCACCGTCGCCGGAGAGGACAAGCCGGTGGTAGTTGACGTCCGCATCACCCGCCACGGACCCATCGTCAACGACGTGGTCGGTGGTGAGGAGGAGGACTGGTCCTTTGGTTGGGAGCCGCTGGCTTTATCCTGGACCGCGCTCCAGCCGGGCACGTTACTACAGAGTATCTATTTGCTGGATCAGGCCAGCAATTGGGAGGAATTTCGGGAGGCGCTTTCGTATTGGGACGCGCCCAGCCAGAATTTTGTCTATGCTGACGTGGAAGGGAACATCGGCTACCAATCCCCCGGGCGCATTCCCATCCGTGCCTCAGGCGATGGCTCGATGCCGGTGCCCGGTTGGACCGACGAGTACGAATGGGAGGGCTATATCCCCTTTGACGAACTGCCCCGCGCCTTTAACCCGGAGGAAGGATACATTGTCACCGCCAACAACGCCGTGGTCGGGCCAGACTTTGAGCACTTTATTACCCACGATTGGGCCCCCGGCTATCGCGCACAGCGGATCGTCGAGTTGGTCGAGGCTGATTCCTCCATCACGATAGAGGACATCCAGTTGATGCAGGGGAACAGCAGCCCCGTCTGGGCCGAGGAGGTATTGACTCATCTGCTAGTACTTTCTGTAACGGACACAGATCGCACGGCCAGAGAAAAACGCCGCCTGAATGAGGCGCTGGAACTATTACGCATGTGGGACCGTCGAGCCGACCGGGACAGCGCCGCTGCCGCCCTCTTTGAGGCGTTCCGCATACGTCTGATCGACCTGACTTTTGGCGACGAACTAGGGGAACAACTCTTGAGTCGAGCGCGGAGGACCGTAGGTGTTTCGTTGGTCGAGTTCCTGGAAGAGGAAGATTCCACCTGGTTCGACGACGTGACCACAAAAGATACCGAAACGCGGGATGAGATATTGCTGCTGGCACTCGAACAAGCTGTGGCAGAAATGACCGAGACTTTGGGCCGAAATATGGAAAAGTGGCGTTGGGGCGACCTGCACACCGCCACCTTTGAGAACCAAAGCCTGGGGAAATCCGGCATCGGCTTTATTGAGAATATCTTTAACCGCGGCCCGGTAGCGGTCGATGGCACTATCTCTACAGTCAACGTCACCGGCTACAGCCTGAACGACCCCTACGCAGTGAAGCACATCGCTTCCTATCGCCAGGTCGTGGATATGCAGGACCTGACCCGTTCGGTCTCGATGCATACCACGGGCCAATCCGGTCATCCCTACCACGCCCACTATGACGATATGATCGACCCCTGGCGCAACATCGAGTACCACCCGATGCTGTGGGATCGGGCGGACATCGAGGCGGATGCGGAGGGCACGCTGCTGTTGAGGCCCAAGTAGCAACTCGTTGAGGAGTGGCGCATTTCTGAATGCACCGCATAGGGTATGCTCGCTCCTCGGATAAATATTGGAGGATGGATTCATGCTGTTTCAAGATTCAAGTTGGATGGACGTCGAGCGATACCTGGAGCGGGACGACCGGGTGGTGGTCATCACCGGATCGTGTGAGCAGCACAGCACCCTGAGCTTGCTGACTGACACGCTCGCCCCGCTGCAAGTGGCGCGAGAAGCCTGCCGCCGGGAAGGGGTATTGATCGCGCCGCCGCTGCCTTATGGCATCTCGCCCTACTTTAACGCCTACCCCGGTACAGTGAGCCTTTCGACCGAGACCTTTGGGGCGGTGGTGCGGGAAATGATCGAGGGACTGCTGGCGCAGGGATTTCGGCGGGTGCTAGTGAGCAACGGTCACGGCGGCAATATGGAAGCGCTGACCCCCTTGTTGAACGACCTGCGCGACGCGCACTCCGACGCCAGCCTGCACCTCTTCCTCTGGTGGCGCCACCCGGCAGTGGACGCGGTCGCGCAGAAAGCGGGCCTGCCCCAGCATCACGCCAACTGGTCGGAGAATTTCGAGTTTACGCGCGTCGGGCCGGTGCCAGAGGGAGAAAAGGAGCCGGTCGAGTTCAGCCGCACCCTTCCCGCCGACGCCGTCCGTGCGGCCTTGGGCGATGGTTCCTACGGCGGGCCGTACCAGGCCCCGGATGAGGTGATGGACCGTTTCTTTGCAGCGGCGGTGGAAGCGATGGTCGCCGCCCTGCGCGAAATGTAGCCGCGCTTTCCATAGCGCGCCAACCGTACGCGGAATGGAATCCGCGGCTACGGGGATATTTGCAAGGAGAGTAAAATGAGAAAACGACGTTCTCGCAAAAAAACCAAGTTTCGAATGGGCCTGGCGGCAGTCGCCGGTTATCTCCTGACCCAACAGGGATGGGCGCTCTGGCAGATTTTCAGCAAAAACGTCGAGCAGACGCTCAAGACGCAGACAAACGAGGCTCCAAAAGGCCGTGCTTTTTCCGAGACGACCGAGACCGAAACCTACACCAAAACCCACACGGTCGAGGATGGCATTGAGCGGATCGTCTATGTGCCACAAGAGCGGCGCTTTGAGACGCCCATCGTGATGCAGCACGGCATGTGGCACGGCGCGTGGTGCTGGCAGCTCTGGCAGGAGCTTTTCGCCGAGTGGGGCTGGGAGACCCACGCCCACAGCCTGCCGGGCCACGCCGGTTCCCCGACGCAACGTCCCATCGCTCGCTGCACCCTCGACTATTACTTGAGCTTTCTCAAGACCGAGGTCGAACGGATGCCCCGCCGCCCGGTGCTGATGGGGCACAGTATGGGCGGCGCGCTGACCCAATGGTTTCTGAAACACGTCGCCGACGACCTGCCTGCCGCCGTGCTCGTCGCGTCGTGGGTCTCTCACAGCATGTTCAAAGATGGCCTTGCCAGGTTGGTTTCCTATGATCCCGTTGGCGCTTTGTTGATGACATTATCTTGGGACGCCACGCCTCTGAAACGAACCGGATCTGGCAGCGCTGTCCGGTTCCTCGTCGGGCCCGATGCTGCTGTGCCGCTCGACGAATTGCAACCCAAGCTAGGGCCGGAATCGGCCATCGTGTTGTATCAGCACAATCCGCCCCTGTGGGTTCCGCCGGAGCGTGTGAACACACCCATGCTGTGGATCGCCGGTGAGGATGACCCACTGTTGGTAGAGCCGGTCGAGCGGCGCTCTGCCGCGCACTATGGGGCAGACTATATCGTCGCAGAAAAAGCGCGGCACAATGTGATGATAGAGCACAACTACCGCCAGACCGCCGAATCGATCCATCGCTGGTTGGCGGAGCGTGAGATCACGTAACAGTGTGTGGCGGTTTTGCTAACCGCCACAGACGTAAAAAAATGTACACAATATAAAAAAGGAGACAAAAATGAGCAAGCAAATTATTTCCACAGATCAAGCACCAGGGGCAGTCGGTCCCTACTCGCAAGCAGTGCGCACAGGGGGCCTGGTCTACACTGCCGGGCAGCTGGGCATTATCCCTGGCACCAAAGACTTTGCCGGGCCAGACGTTCAGGCCCAAACCCGCCAGGCGTTGGAGAACCTCAAGGCGGTGCTAGAAGCCAGCGACTCTTGCCTCAAGCACGCGGTCAAGACCACGGTCTTTTTGCAGGACATTAACGAGTTCTCACTGATGAACGAGGTCTATGCCGAATTCTTCCCAGAGAACCCGCCCGCGCGCTCGGCAGTGCAAGCAGCCGCGCTGCCTTTGGGCGGACGAGTCGAGATCGAGGCGGTGGCCGAGGTCTGCGACTGTGAGGGCGGCAAAGAGGAATGCGGCTGCCAATGTGACTAGTTTGGATGCTTGATTCAAGTGGGCGTGTTCCACTCTAGTTGGAAACCTAGACCTGCCAGGTTTTGTGGACATAGTTATGATCAGAAACACTTTCACAAGCCGTGAAATTGCCTTTCAAATAGTCATTGTAAATCTGGCAGGTCTTTCCAAATGTCCGGTGATGGTCTCTATCAGGGGAACGCCGATCTCTGAAAGGGTGTGACTGCTGCCGGGCATTTGTATTGCAAGAGGTCACCTGTTGACAAAATGACAAATCGGTTGCGTCGTGCCAGCAAGGCCAATGACTGGGGTCAGATAATTATGATTGTTTGCCTGGCCATTCCCACTCTTTTGGGTGTGAGAGGTGGATTTTTGTTTGGAATGGCAAAAGGCGGAATCATAGGAGGCTTAATCGGCATATTAATAGGCACTGTTGGTGGAGTGATCGTGGGCTTTTTGTTGTGGCTAGCGGTCTGCCTGATAATATCTGTTGCGGGCTTGCTCTTTATGATGATTGTATCACGCAAGTGAGCCTACACCCAATACGGTTTAGTTAAGGACAACCAGACTTTCCAAGTCTCAAAAGTGCTCTCTCGAACGATTTTTGGTGTGTTTTCAAACTGGTGGCTCATATCGGAAATTAGGTGAAATCAGGCAGGAACCATTAACAATCGCATAAACGCAGGCGTGATTCGTTTCAGGCTATGTGCCCACTTGAACATTGCACCGTAAAGGTATTCGTTTTGTGAATACTGCGAAAAAGACGCAAGAAATTGCGTAGATCAGCCCAAATCCCTTCCATCGTATTGCAATGCACTTTACGGATTCCATCTCCGTCATCGTCACGAGCCCACTCACGTTTGGAGTGACATCAGAGCTGTTCAGTTCTAACAATCTCTTGTTGGGCGGCGGACAGTTCCGTGAGGTATCTGAATGAGAGCGAAGAAAACCAAGCGCGAGTTTGAGCGATATCTCAAACGGCGAAACACCAAACTTGTTGAGATGAGGCCTTCCGCAGGTGTGGATGCCATGATGGGGTTCTACCGCGATGTTCGCGCAGATGACTGCAACATCGATCAAGATGGAGATATGCTGCTATTCCAGTGGGGCACCTATGACTGGGGACAAGGCGAACACTTCTCCTTTGATATCACCCGCCAGCTCATCGTAGGCCCAGGCGAGGATGAAGACTTCTGGCAGTTATCTCTCACATTCGAGTTCCTACCCGACGACACGCTTCGCGCAGTGGAGTCAGGTAACCGATGGTGCGCCTCGCCTGAGCAATTGGAGGAGTTTGCCGCCTTCGTGCGCTCTCCGCCGCGTATATCGCTGTGGCCAATCGAAACGGCGCCAATATCATGCTCAACTATGAGTGCGTTGGCTAGCGGGCCATCGGTCGCCGCCCAACAACGGCTGCACGCGACCGGGCTATGCTGCGCGATTTCAACGTCTCCGCGCGCTTTTGGTAGGTCTTGTGGCGAAAACTCTTGCCCGCATCCGCCCGGCGCGTGAGCTTTGTCGGTATAGAACGCTCATAGCCCCTGTCTCGGGGCGACCCATGCAGCGAAACATCGACTTGCGAGTAATTTTCTACCCTAAATTACCCTTGGGACAAGGGCTAGAGCCTTGGAAAGCTAGAATTGAACAGCCCTGGTGTGACATCCAAGTTACTGGGGGCTTTGAGGGAGGGTAGGGCGGTCTTGCTAACCGCCAATTCGAGGAGCAAGGCAGCCCACGTACTGAACAGGGCGGCCATACTCTTTGGAATTAAAAGTCTTGTTATGGTGCAAGTTTTTTCTCACAAACTCCACAAGTGAGCGTACTTGAGCCCATTCCCGGTGCTGAACAGCACCACACTTTCATCGTCGGCGATCCAATCCTGGCAACGCAGGTGTTCGAACGCGGCCAACGGGGCAGCGGCTTCGGGGCAAGTGAACATTCCCTGTGTCCGACCGATGAGCTTGGTCGCGTTCATCAACTCTTTGTCGGCCACGGCCACGGCTGTTCCGTCGCTCTCACGCAGGGCGCGCAGGATCAGAAAATCGCCCACCGCTGCTGGCACCCGCAGTCCGTCGGCGATAGTCTTGGCCCCCTGCCAGGGTTCTGCAAACTCGGCACCCTCTTTAAACGCTTTGACCATCGGCGCGCAGCCGTTCGCCTGAACCGTCACCATGCGCGGGCGCTCGGGTCCGATCCAGCCCAGCTTTTCCATCTCGTCGAAACTCTTCCACATCCCGATCAGGCCGGTGCCGCCACCGGTGGGATAAATGATGACATCGGGCAAAGTCCAGCCCATCTGTTCGGCGACTTCGTAGCCCATCGTCTTTTTGCCCTCCAAACGGTACGGCTCTTTGAGGGTAGAGACGTCAAAGCGATTGAATTCGTCCAGCTCTGCGGCGGCGACCCGACCGGCGTCGGTGATGAGGCCGTCTACCAGCGTGACCTCGGCGCCCAGGGCGCGGCACTCGGCCACAAAGGGCAGCGGGACGTCGCGCGGCATGAACACGTGGGCCGGGATACCGGCCAGGGCGGCGTAGGCACTCATCGCTCCCGCCGCGTTCCCCGCCGATGGGATCGAGAGCGCCGTGACGCCCAATTCGTAGGCCCGCGCGACCGCCACGCCCAAGCCCCGCGCTTTGAACGATCCGGTAGGGTTCACGCCCTCGTCCTTGATAAACAGCTTGTCGAACCCCACGGCATCGCCCAGTCGGGTGGCGTGGACCAGCGGCGTAAAACCCTCACCCAGGCTGAGCGCGTATTGTGACTCGCGGATGGGAAGCATTTCACGGTAGCGCCAGAGGGTGGGTTCGCGGGTGGCGATTTCGTCTGGGGTGATGGTTTGCTTGGCGGCCTCGATGTCGTAGCGGGCCAGCAGCGGTTTTTTGCAATCGGGGCAGAGATTCCACAGACGGTCGGCATCTAGTGTTTGACCGCACATGGCACATTCTAGATGAGTTAGAAAGCTTTTCATTTTTATTGTTTTCTCGCTTATATTCTTGTTGGTTCTTTGACTGCCAGTACCTCGTAAATCGGGGCTGACTGGTCCAGGTTGGGCAGTTCGACGGGACGGACGTTGGCGATCTCTCGTACAGCTTGATAGGTGCGTTCGTCCATCAGGATTTGATCCTTTTTGGCATAGCTCTGTAAACGCTGGGCCGTGTTCGGGGTGTGACCGAGCACGGTATAGTCTACCATCCGTTTCGCGCCAATGTTGCCGACGACGGCCTCGCCGGTGCTGAGGCCAATCCCGATCCCAAGTTTGCTTAAGACGGGGTCCTCACGACAGAGTTGACCAAATCTCCGTTGCATCGTCCAGGCGGTGCGCAGGGCCTGGACGGAATAGTCCGCCGAGGGGATGGGCGCCCCGTAAAAGGCCATGATGGCATCGCCCAGGTATTTGTCCAGCGTGCCCTGATGCTCGAACACGGCCGTCGCCAGGTGGTGAAAGATATAATTAAGCGTTTGGGTAACCTGGGCAGCCTCAAGCTGTTCGGAAAAGTGCGTAAAGCCCCGGATGTTGGCGAACAACACGCTGACCTCACAGCTCTGCCCGTCGAGGTGCAGGTCTTGGCCGGGGTCGAGCAGAATTTCGTGGGCGACTTGTTCCGAGACGTACCGCGTCAGCAGCCGCTCCAGCAACGTGTTTCGCGCTTGCAGTTGATCGTGCAACTGTTTGATGCGCAGCAGCGAGCGCACGCGGGCGATCAGCTCGACGGTGTTGAATGGTTTGCTCAAGAAATCGTCGGCCCCGGATTCCAGACCCTTGACCTTGTCTTCCAGGTCGTTCAGGGCAGTGACCATCAAGATCGGGATGGCCCGGCTCTCGGCGCGGGCGCGCAGGGCTTGCGCGGTGTCGTATCCGTCCAACTCGGGCATGAGCACGTCGAGCACCACCAGGTCTGGCGGTGTTTCGGCGGCGCGGGCCAAAGCTTGCGCCCCATCGTTGGCAATGATGATGTCATAGCCCTGGGGCACCAGTGTTTTTTCGACCCTCCTGGCGGCGTAGGCGTCATCGTCCACGACTAGGATGAGGGGAGAATCTGATATTTTCATCGTATACCTCAATTCTTGTTTGTGTGAAAAACTATGGTTGGATATTCTAGGCAAATTCTAGCCCATATCATTTTTTTGTGCAGGCTCACTCGGCAAGGGGTAGCCAGATGGTAAAAGTGGACCCCACGTCCTCCTCACTTTCCACCGTCACCTGTCCGCCGTGCAGTGCCACGACTTTTTGGACAATGGCCAGCCCCAGACCGGTCCCCGTTATCTGCATTGTTCGGGGTTTCTCTCCTCGGAAAAAGCGGTCAAAGATGAGGGGGATATCTTCCTGGGGAATGCCCATCCCGGTGTCTGCCACCGTCATCGTGGCCCACGTGCGTCCCTCTAGGTTTTCTATTCCAGAAGAGACCACCACTGTGCCTTTTTCCGGTGTGTAATAGATTGCATTTTCTACCAGGTTGTTCAGCACCTGCGCCATGTGATCTGGATCGACCAACACAGTCGGTTCTGGTTCCGTCGGGCGATGTTCCAGTACCGTACCTTGCTCTTGGGCCAGCACAAGGTGTTTGGCAACGGCAGCTTGGACCAACTCGTTGAGGGATACCGGGCGAGGATCCAGTTCCAACCGCCCGGCATCCACGCGCGAGATCTTTAGGATTCCTTCTACCAACTGGGCCAAGTGATCCGCCTCTTTTGCCAGGATGTTCAAGTGATCTTGCCATTTTTGCGGTTGTTGTTTCATCAGGTGCGCGTACAGCTTGACCGTCGTGATCGGCGTCCGGAGTTCGTGAGAGATGTTGGTGATGAAATGAGTCTTCATCCGGTCCAGCGCCTTGAGGGGGCTCACATCGTGAATGGCCACTACCACTGCTGGCGCTTTTTCCATTCCCTCTCCTATCAAGGGGGCGGCGTTTAGTTTCAGGTCTATGCCTGTCAATTCCAATACTTGTTCCGGTCGTTCCTCTTTTGCCGTTTGATCGCTCGTTATCTGGGCAGCTGTTTGAATCGCGAGGTTCCGTATTGCTTTTCGCAGGTGATGCGCGTCTTTTGGTGAGAGGGTTTGGGTCAGCCATGCTTGGACGATGGGATTGGCCCGGACGATGTCCCCGGTACCGTCGGCGACGGCGATGCCGTCGGTGGTGCTATCCAAGATCGCGTCCAACCGGGCATACTGGGTCTCTAGTTCGACGGTGCGCTCTTGCACTCGTTCTTCCAATTGCTTGGCATAGCCCGCCAGTTCCCGGTGCAGCCGAGAGTTTTCTATGCCGATGGCCGCCTGGTTGGCAAATGCCTGTAGGCGTTGGGCATCGGTCGCGTTAAATTGGCCCGGTTGGGTGCTGGATACGTTCAAAAAGCCCACCGTTTGTCCAGCCGCCCGGATAGGAGCACTGATGTGTGAGCGTGTTTTTCGCCATTCCTCCGGCATTGTCCCTGTCTCCGCATAGCTGGCTGTATCCATTGTGATGATGGGCTCGCCGGTCTGGATCATCTTTGTTAGCTCTTTATATGTGTCAATGGGGATCGCAATATTGGCCATCTGTTCTGTCGTAAATCCCATTTGTTCCTGTCCCCGCCAGCGAGCCATCCGAGCGGTGCCGTCGGCGTCCAACAACATGATGCTGGAAAAGTCGGCAGCAACAATCCGCTGCACTTGCTCAAGGATATGATCGAGCACAATCTCTGGGACCAGAACGCTGTTGATGGTGGCGGATGCTTCCACTAGAGCCTCGGTCATTTCTCGCTGGTCTCGCTCGGCTTGAAGGAGACGGGCGTTGCGGATGGCGATGGCCACCTGGGTGGCAAACAGGGCCAGCAACTCGGCGTCGGATGGGGAAAAGGTGCGCGGCGGCTCTGCCAGGACGTCCAACACGCCCAGAAATTCGTCGCCCCAACGGATCGGCATAGCTATAATGGCTGCAAGGCCAAGATTATCATAGATGGCTGCCCGTCCTTCCCAGTGCGTGTAATCATCCACAATGAGCGCTTTGTCAGTCTCCCAGACTTGCCCGGAGAGTCCTTCGCCTCGATGGAGGATGCTTCCGAGGGGAATCGGGTAGGAGCCGACATCCACAGCCCATTCTAGCACATCTCGGTCCTGCCGGTACAGGTAGAGCCCCCCTGCGCTGCCTCCCAGCAGTTCAACTGCCTGCGAGGCGATAAAGTTGAGCAGGATGTCCAGATCCAATTGGGCAGTCAGTTCCAATTCAACCTGACGTAGAGCCTCCAATTGCGCCGTGCGCTGCCTCAGTGCCTCCTCTGCCCTTACACGGGCAATCACGCCGCCGACCTGCGCGGCTATACCTTCGAGGACATTGCGAGTGTTGGCAGAGATATGGCCATGGGTATGAGAACCCAAGTTTAGCGAGGCAACGACCATCGAATGCCCGTCGGCATCCTCATACTTGACCGGGATGACGGCCACTGCACGTACACTCTCGCGCCGGCGGGCTTTTTCTTCTGTGATCAAAACATCGGAATATGACCGGTAGATAGACTCCCCAGCCATCACAAGCCGAGCCTGCGGCGTATCGGCGTCATAATGCGAGATAATTTCTACAAACTGAGGATTCAACTCTTTGTGAGCTGCCAGCTTGACTGTCCCCGTCTCCTGGTCAACTAGGTACACACCGCCAGAATCAATCTCTTCTAATTGGAGGGTGATCTCTAGCAATCGATCCATGGCCTCTGTTATTTCACTCGTTTCACCGAGGGCAACGCCCAAGTCGCGTTGAATGCGCAGCAATCTTTCTGCCCAAACCTGCTCGGTAATGTCCCTTGCATAAATGGCGAGTGTGGTTATCTTTCCCTCGGCATTAGGGACAGGATAAACGTTGTTGTCAAAGCGCCTTCCTGCACGTTCATCCTGGAAGCGAGCGGGCTTGCCAGAGCGAAGAATCTCTCCGGTATAAGCTTTTCTGGATTCAGCCAAGTTATGGGGGAGATAGTCATGTATACCCAGACCGATGAGCTCGTCCAGGCTCTTGCCGAGTCTTTGAGCAGTGATTTGGTTAGCGGCAAGGATTGTTCCTTCCAAATCTACCAGCATGGCAGACTCGGTAGGGGCATTCAAGAGTGCCCGTAGTGTTTCTTTCCTCTCTTGCAACCTGTCTTCTGCCTGCTTGCGTTTTTCCTCTACGCCAATGGCCGAAGCGATGATTCTCAAAAACCCTTTATCCGCTTCGCTGAGGATGAGGTCATCCTGGTAGACCACACACAGCGACCCGACATAGTCATCCTCGAATTTTACCGGACAGCCTGCATAGGTCTGTAATCCATAGGGAATCACGTTGGGATCGGTTTGAGCGTAGGGAGTTTCGGCCAGGTTGCGGATCACGCGAACCTCGTCCTTGTTCTGTTGAATGACATCATAACAGATGTGCCCTTTTGGTTTGTCTGTAGGATTATAGCCGGGCGGCGCGTTCCACTGTCCCCACGAACAGAGCAGACCTTGTTCCAGGCGATTGTAGAGGGCACAAGTTGCGCCGAGCATTTCGCCACAGCGGGCGGTGAGACGGTTGATGTTTTCCAGAGGATCGGCTCCAAAGCTCAAGAAACCCTCGTTGATCTTTGCCAGTCGTTCCTCGGCTTGCTTGCGCTCGGTGATGTCACCAATGACGGCCTGTATGCCCGTGATCGACGAGTTTTGTTTGATCAAACTGACGCGTATCTCGCCCCAGCGCGTGCCTCCATCTTTGTGTTTCCACAAGAACTGAAAGGGTTTGGGGAGACGCTCTTTAATTATGGATCGAAATATGTTGACGTATTTGGGAATATCCTTCAGTTGTACCGTGGGTAACTTTGTAAAATGTCTGCCTACGATTTCGTCTATTGAATAGCCTGATAGTGTCAAAAAGGCCGTGTTGCACGAAGTGATTGTGCCTCTTAGGTCTACCGTTATAATGCCGTCTGGGGCTAGTTCGACAATGCTCCTGTATCTCTCCTCGCTCTCTTTTAATGCTTTTTCCGCTTTCCTGCGATGCAACGAGGCGGCCGCGACGTGGGCAAAGACCATGAGCAAATCTTTGGATAGTGTGGGCTCTCCTTTGGGCATCACAATGGCGGCTGTGCCCATCAACTCGCTCCCGTGCTGTAGGGATAGGGCGGCGAAACTCCCTAGATTGAACGCCCGATTGATGATGGCGGCAACAGATTTGGGTATTGCGCCGAAGGAGATTCCCGATAGGTTCTCTTCCGTCGTGACGACCTCGGTCAATATGGTTTCCAATTGGCCCACATCGATCGGTATGCGCATACCGACAATACTGTATCCGAGTAATTTGTCTAGTCTGGTCAGGATTGGGCCGTCGACTGCGATGTGGCGGACTACCAACTTTTGCGTTTCGGCGTCGTAGGCAGAGATGCTCGTGGCCAACGCCCCAGTGATAGATTTCAGCGTTTCGGCGATGAACCTAAAAAAGTCGTTTTCTGGGGGGGCGGCCGCCAACTTGACTGCCAATTCGCTGACGGCTCTGAGGTTCTCTGCGCGACGATTGACTTTTTCTTCTGCCAACTTGCGGTCTGTCTCTGTCGCTTCCAATTCGGCAACGCGCTGGCGCAGTTCTGCCAACTGTTCTGCGGCTTGGTCTTGATCGTTCATTTTGTGTGCCTCCAATGCACATGGCCATTATCAGTAGTATATGCTTCCCTTTGTTTTTTGGCAATTTGTTTACAGCTGCAAGATTTGACCGCTTCCCACGCTTCAGGTATACTTTATATGCTTGAATATCCTCTATTGATAGGTAGGGACAAATGACCGACCATTCCGAATCCACAGATCAAATCATCGTGCAGGGCCGTGCCCTCGCGCAGGCGCTTCAAGCTCTGGACGCTATCGAGCCGGACAATTACTTTGAAAAGCACATTACCAAGTTGCTCGCGGCGGCTTATGAGCGCAGGTTGAAAGAGATCCTCGAGGCGGCACCGGCTTGGGTAAGTGAGGAGATATCGGACACTCGCTAGTATGAGCCATCGAGTGCTACGCAAAATCAAAAAATACTGGCCCGATGTTGATCCACAAGAGATCGTGGACATTCTCCAAGAGGGTGGGGGCAGCGGGTGCAGCTTGCGATCATAAAATTGAGTGATGGGCAAAGAGAACGGTTGCCAGACTTTGTGAGGATGGCCAAAGCAGATTGGCGGGATGTCTTGGCATATGCTGAATATCCAGAAGCAATAAGGACCGGCCCTATAGCGATGAGGAAAATGCCGCCCGGGGAAGCCAAGGCAATCAGGCAGAGAGACAAGCGACAATATCAAAAGTGGCTAAAGGGTTGAATATTTGGTCTCGAGTTTGGACACAGATCGACGTTGATCCATGCAGATTGAACCGTATATGACAACAAATCTGCGAGAATCAGTGTTGATTTGTGTCCTAATTTTTTGGGGAGGAATCTATGGGTAGTTTGATCGGTAAGCGGGCGCTTATCACCGGCGGGGCGTCGGGTATTGGGCGGGCGACGGCACTGCTTTTCGCCCGCGAGGGAGCGGCGGTGGCGGTAGTGGACTTGGACGAGGACGGTGGGCGAGCCGTCGTCCAGACCATCGAGGCCAACGGCGGGCGGGCCATTTTTGTGCATTGCGACGTGACTCGGGCGGTAGATTGCGAGCGCGCCGTGCAACTCGCTGTGACAAAATTGGGCGGCCTCGATATCCTTTTCAACAACGCGGGCATCATCCGGCGGACCACCGTGTTGGACACGACTGAGGAAGAGTGGGATCGCGTGATGGCCGTCAACGTCAAATCGATCTTTTTGCTGGGCAAGTACGCGATACCCGTAATGGCCCAGGCGGGCGGAGGCGTGATCGTCAACACGTCGTCGGGTTGGGGGCTGGTGGGGGGGCGGAACGCGGTCTCGTACTGCGCTTCCAAGGGGGCGGTGGTGAACATGACGCGCGCGATGGCCCTCGACCACGGCGAGCAGAACATTCGCGTCAACTGCATCTGCCCCGGCGACACCGACACACCCATGCTGCGAAATGAAGCGCAGCAGCTCGGTGAATCGGACGAGGACTTTTTGGCCGACGCGGCGGATCGTCCGCTGCGCCGCATCGGCACGCCAGAGGATATTGCCCAGGCGGCCCTCTATCTGGCCAGTGACGCGGCGTCTTTTGTCACCGGCACGGCTCTGGTGGTAGACGGCGGCGGGCTGGCAGGATAGGAGGAGATTATGCGCGGGCTAAAAGGCAAACGGACGCTCATCACGGGTGGGGCAGGTGGCATCGGCACAGCGACGGCGGCCCGATTCTTGGAGGAAGGCGCGCGCGTTGTCGTGCTGGATTACGATGACGCGGCGCTGGCGCGCATCAAGCGCGAACTACCGACATTGAGCGGGGGCATCCAGGCCGACGTCTCGGACGCTGATGATATGTCCCGGGCTTTTGAAGAATTGGATGACTTGATGGGGGGATTAGATGTCTTGATCAACAACGCCGGGGTCAGCATTCGGCATCGTTTTATGGACATTTCTCCCCAAGAATGGCGGCAGGTGATCGACGTCAATCTCAACGGCGTGTTCTACGTGGCGCAGCAAGCGGCGCGGCGGATGTTGGCGGGGGATGGCGGCGTTATCGTCAACATGGGCTCGACCAATGGCCTGATGGGCTACCATTATTACGCCGATTATAACGCCTCGAAAGCGGGCGTCATCGAACTCTCGCGCTCGATGGCGTTGGAACTGGCCCCGACGGTGCGCGTCAACGCCGTGTGTCCCGGTTTTATCCTGACGCCGATGCAAGAGTCCGAGTATACGATGGAGATGCAGCGCGCATTCGCCAGCAAGCTGCCCCTAGACAAGCTGGGCCGCCCGGCAGACGTGGCCGCGCTTTTTGCTTTTCTCGCCTCTGACGACGCGGGCTTTATCACGGGGCAGTGTTTCGTGATCGATGGGGGAGAGATTGCGGGGGGATTGGCGAGTCAGCCGTAGGTAACGAATCCAAATCGCCGCGTGGCTTTGCTCAAGAGTCTCACCATCAGTCCAACTCTGGCTCAGAAATTTGCCAAAGGTGCAAGTTGCCTCCGATGGTCCCAACCGCCAACATGTCCCCGTCGGGTGAAAAGGTAATGTTTTCCACTTGATGCAGGGTGTCCAGCGGCGATCCCAGTGATTCGCCGTCGGGGATGCTCCACAGGCGCACGCTTCTGTCCAGTGAGGCCGAAGCCAAGATCGTTCCATCGGGAGAAAAGGCCAGGCTTTTGACCCAATCTGGATGTTGAAGCGTGAAAAGATGTCTGGCCGTTAACTCGTCATCCGCTTTTCCTTCAATCTGCCAGAGGTTCAGGGTGTCGTCCTCAGACCCGGTAGCCAGATGCTGGCCGTCCGACGAAAAAGCCAAGCTCAGCACCCGGCCGGTGTGATTTCCCAAACGCAGCAAAGCCTCACCATCAGAGGTTCGCCGGAGCCACACCGTCTTGTCACTGAGGGCCAGGGCCAATATGGTGCCGTCGGGTGAGAATGCCACGCTGTCTACATAGTTGCCCGGATACCTCTGGGAATCTATGCGGGTGAAGAATTCTGTATCCACCTTCCAAACCCACGCGGCTCCAAAACCGCCCAGGGCCAACAGTTGATCGTCAGGCGAAATGGCGAGGCTGAAAATTCCGCTCGAACGCTCTACGATTTGGTCTAGCAATGTACCATCGGAAACCCGCCAGACGTTTACGGTCCGATCGCGCGCGCTAGAGAGGAGCAGAGTTCCTTCCTGAGAAAACGCGAGACCACTGACCGGACGCGTGTGCATCTCTAATGGTCGTATCAGTGCGCCGTCGGAAACCCGCCACAGATGCACGATACCGTCGCTTGTGCCTGTGGCGACCATTTGCCCATCGGGAGAAAAAGCCACGCTGTTGACGGCGCTATTGTGCCACAGCGATTGGTGCAGCCTGCTGGCCAAGGCATCTGGGGTGATGACTAGCTTGTTTTCCAACGGGTTTACGGCCAAGTTTGTTTGCTGGTCGTAGAGCCAGATTGTGGAACAAACGTCTGTTAGGCCACAGTCGGGTACTTGCTCCATCATACTCATCCATTGCCCGTTGCCAGAGATATGCAAATAGATGTAAAAACCGTTGCTCTCTTGTGTGGAAAACCTCACTTCATCGGTCTCGCCGGTTTGTCGGTCGTGCAGGTAGACGCGATTGTAACCCGGCCAACCATACGGATTGTACGGAAGTGCCAAGTCTGTGGCCAGATCGTCGGCAAAAGACGTAAAAGCTACGTGGCGTCCATCGTCCGAAATGCTGATCTGTTCCCCCCAGCTTGCGAGGCCGGAGAAAGCGAGGGTTCCACTGTCGCCGTTTCCTTGGTGTCCATCGTCGGCGATGCTTATCCGTTCGGTCGTGCCTGCGACGCGATCCCGGACGAATACGTCTGCATGTTCATTTGTGTCATCCGGCACCAGATTCCTGGCTTTGGAAGTAAATGCCACGTAGCGTCCGTCAGGCGACATGATCGCGTTAGCAGATGCGTCATTGCCCGGCACACCCTCACTGGATATGTTGACCGGCTCAAAAGTGCCGGTATGGAGATCGTAGACGAACACGTCTACCTGATTCGTTAGCTGAACCCGGCTGGCTGCCAGATCACCGGCGTGAACGGAGACCGCAACATACCGTCCATTGTCAGAAATACTGATAAGATTTCTCGCTTGCTGTGTTTGGCTCCGGCCGATCGGGATTCGGACGGTCTGGATTTGATCAACTATTCGAGGTTTTCGGTCGTAAATGAAAATATCCACACAATTGTGGATGTCCTCTTTTGTCCCACATAGCTCTGTATCCATTGTCACCAGATTGTCGGCACCAGACCAGTATGCGACCCAACGACCACTGGCAGAGATGGTGGGATAAAAACTGTGCCCGTCCGCCTCGCTTCCGTTATAAGCCAGTGTGATCCGCTCAGTGATGCTTGTCTCCCGATCGTGGACAAAGATATCGGCGCAACTACTATCAGGATCATCCTCAAACATGCATGTCAGACGGTCTCCGGCTACCAGATTGTCGGCCAATGAGGCGAATACGAGCAAACGGCCATCGGTAGAAATGCGGGGGCTGATGCTCATGCCATTGCCCTGCACGCCGTCGCTGTTGACGCTTACCCGCTCGATGTCGTGTGTCTGCCGGTCGACGACGAAAACGTCAAAGGCTTGGTTGGTATCTCCATCGACCAAGGTGCTGGCCGAGGATGAGAACGCGATGGCGCTTCCATCTGCCGAGACGCAGGGTTCTGCGTTGTATATCATCTGTGAGATGTCGCCTGCCGTAGACTCTTCTACCTCTCGCCAGACGCCTTTGATCGTAGTACTGGAGACATCTACAGGAGTTGGCGGTGGAACAAGCGTGGGCGGAAAGATCGGCTCGCTTTGGTACGTGTCCCTACGCCAGAATCCCCAGAACGCGACGAGGATCGCCACGATCACTGCACTAAACAGACCGATTTCCTTGAATTGGGTAAGAAAACGGCTTGGCAGTCGCCTTTGCTGCAGTCTGGCTTGCACGGTCGCCGTGAATCGTTGGATGTCGGACGGAGTGAGAACCGGCGCAGGCCAGCACGTTTGCAGGATTCTCGCGAGATCGGATGCATCCGGGTGATCAGGCATACTTTGCTGGATGACGTGTTGGGCGGCAGTTAGATGGGTATGGACTTGTTCGTCGCTGATGTTGAGGACGTGCGCGATATACGGGGTGGACAGGTTATGCACGTAATGTAACACAACGCATAGTTGTTGTTTCTCAGTCAGATCGGCCACAGCTGCCTGGTATTGTTGCTCGATCGTTATTTCGTGTTTGGGAGCTTGACGGGCGTCTGTTGGTCCTCGACGCCGTCTTTGCTTTCGCCGGTGTGTCTGGACTAAATTGACGGCGATCCCGGATAACCAAACACGCGCGTTTCCCTCACTCCTGAATTGCTCAAAGTCCACAACCGCTTTGATAAAGACCTGCTGCACGATGGCATCGACTATCTCGGATTCAGTGAGACAATCCAAGAGCGCGCGCACCAGCCGGTGGATTTCGAGCGCGTAATGGTCGATCAACAGTTCGAGGACTCGGGGATCGTTGGACGCGAGATTTCGGAGAAAGTGGGTGAGTGTCTGTTCCTCGCTCTTGCTTTGAGCCGATTGAAAGCCGAGGTCGATTAAGGAGAGTGGGTTTCGATTTTGACGTGCACTATTGTCTGTTTGTCGTCGCATATCTCGCAAGCCTTTTCTTTGTTTTCACTATCGGATACTTTTTTTTCTTCAGCCACGAATTAAGGCAACTGTAGGTTGTACCGAGCTGCCACAAATGTGGAGAGAAAAATATGTGAAAATTCGCAACTACTCTGGTATGGAACCCTTGCAAAGGTTCGACAGTGCTTTTCAAGCCAACAATGCTTTCGTTGACCAAAAATCACTACAGCAACAGTGCAATTCGTGACAAAAAACCATTGTCTCTTAATCACGGGTGTGATGGTTCCAGCACACTATATACGTGCCGCGCCATCGCCGTGCCTCGGTCACCAACGCAGCGGCATAGTCCGAAATCTGTGTGACTGTTTGACCGTCTGCCAGGGGCATGTCCAAGTACAAGCGATTTATTTTTACAAGATGCACCTCTGGCGGCACGTCCTCGTCCTCAAGCCGCCGCACGGTGATGGTGTGCGGCTGGTACCACAGACATCTCGCCTTCTCTGCCGTGATCGGTGTATTGAACAGGATGTGCTGGACCTCTTGGTCTGTTATCGTCGCCAGGCCCTCCACCGTCAGAGCTCCAGCGTCGAGCGCTTGTTGCACTAGGTGTTTGAGAAGCACGTTGGTGCCCACGTTGGAGGGGGAGCAATGCAGGCGCGCCTCGGCCACAATGAGTTCGACCAACAACTCGGCCGTCTCGACGTCGGTGTCGAGGTGGGGGCCGCTCAGGCGCAGCCGGGCGAGCAGTTGGTGAGCGGGCAGCGGCAGGATGCCGCCCGCCTGGGCGCTGCGCACCCACGAGTCGAGATGGTCGGCGTGCAGGATGCCGTCGCCGTTGCGCAGACAGCTCGGTGGGTCGCCATTGATCTGGGATGCCACGGCCTGTGGGTCCACGTTGTGATGGGCCAGGATATCGGCGATGGGCGGCGAGAGGATGCGGTTGATGGTCCAGCGGTGATGGTCCACGCCGTCCAGCCGCTCCAGGGCGTGGCAGAACGGCGCGTGCCCCACGTCGTGCAGCAGGGCGGCCACGCGCAAGAGATCGTCGTCGGGCACAAAGTGCGCGATCAACGCAAAGACGCCCAGGGTGTGCTGCAAACGGCTGTGCATATGGTACGTACTGAGGTAAGACCCCCCGCCGTGATGCAAAAAGTGGAGCCGCCGCAGCGGCAGGCAGGTCAGCAGGGCGCGCTCGACGGGCCGCAGCTCAGTGCGCAGCCGCCACAGTGGTTCCCACAGCACGTCGTCGGCGCCGTCGTGGCGGGCGGGGTAGTCTTTTTTGTTCAAGGATGAGCCGTATTCTGATTCCATTCGCAATTGCCTCTACCAAGAAACAACTTTTTGAAAAAGGCCTAAAACCCCGCCCCTGCTGTTTCTCGCAAAATGAAGAACCCTAAAGGGGTTTTGGGCGCTATTGAGAGACGAGAACCAGACCTGCCAGGTTTTATGAGACACTTTTGAACACAAGCGCACTGTTAATCGGGTCAAATCTGTACCCCAAAAGCTCTAGCGGAAACCCGGCAGGTCTTTGTAAACTTTGTGACTTGATGCCATTGATTCAAAGCAGCTTTTTCAGAGCACCATAAGAAATCACGTCATTGACGCTCTCGACGAATTTGATATTCTCTAGGACACCACTGGCCAGCGATCCTCGTAGAATGATGGGAGTCAGGTCGAGGTCTTCCGCCCCCCGGTACGTGGACAGCACGCAATACTCGGCGCAAAAACCAGTGACGATCACAGTATCTATGCCAAGGGCCTGCAATTCATCCGCCAGCGGCGTCTGGTTGAAGGAGTTTCCGTATGTCTTGTGGATGTGCAAGTCAGAGGGTAGGATGTTCAACTCGTCGGGCAGATCAAAGCCCTCGGTTCCTGGCACAAGTCCATCCTCTTTGTCTATATGCTGGACAGAGATGACGGGCAGTTCCTTTTCTCTAAAGATTGCGATGGCCGCGTTGATATAGTCGATGGCATCATTGAGGGACTGGGCCATTGTCGGACTGAATTTGAAGAATTCCTTTTGAACGTCGATAACTAGTAAAGCGAGTTTCATGTAACCTCCTGAATATATAGATGTTTGCTTAGCAACGGTTGGATCTCCACGAATTCACTACCGGACACTGTTGACAAGTGAACAACAGATACTGAATTTTTAGCCACGAATTTCACGAATTTACACTAATTTTTGATTTACATTCGTGGCAATTCGTGGCTAAAGAAAAAAGGCAATACCGCAAAAGTCGCTAGGAGAGCCAATCCGTCCCTGGGGACGCCAAACCGTATACCTGCCAGCAACTTGGAAAAGTTGGTCCAGATGTCAGAAAAACGATCAAAAATGGTAA
>JAAEPW010000413.1 GCA_024232355.1 Chloroflexota bacterium
CCGATTTTATGGGTGAAAACGTGCTCATACTTGAAAAGTTGGCAGCGAAGGACATTCTGGTCGCTCCAAGATGGTTTTTTTGCATCGACGAGACGATGTTTGACAGATTTCAAGCCCAAACCGGTACGACTTTATGAGACTTTGCCCGGTACGACTTTATGAGACTCGACACATCTCTACTAACTAACGTGTTTCTAAACCGCCGCTGTGCTAAAATTTGATATGCCAAAATAGGCAATGATTATTTTGGTTTTCTGAGTTTTGGTAATAAACGACCTGTCCGTGCAATGTACTTTGTGTAATCCTCTTGGAAATAATCCAGCAACATTTTTTCTTCTTTTGATATTCGTACTATTATCACGGTCATATAAGCTAGGCCAACAAAACCAATGATATAATTACCCGATAAAAGAAATAAACCGAGATGCATTAAAGTAAAAGCACTGTACATCGGATGTCGAATTCTACTATATGGGCCGATTGTTACCAGTTCATGGCGGCTCTTTACTTTTAACGTGCGACTAAAGTTTTTCCCTAATGATAAATGAACCCACGCCAAGAGCACAGGTGAAAGTGCCATAATCAACACACCTGCCCATTTGATGGCATTGTTGAATTCTAAACCGAATCGATCCAGCCAAGGAAAACCTAGTATGTATCCCAAAGACACAAAAACTCCTAAACCTAAGAAAACTCTCCTTAAAAAACCAATTACGTCCCCTTCGACTTTGGTTCGAGTTCCTTCAAAGTCCTTGGTTTGAAAAAAGAAATATACTCTTACTAGAACAATTGCCGACGCAATAAGAGCGCACAATATCCGAAATTCCAAATCCATATTAGTGGGCACCTCTAACCAGCTAACCATTCAACAGGCCGATTATGCCACCAACAGGCCAGTTTGTCCAGTGAGCCAAGATATCACAAAAGAAAAGGCCCCTCGCCATAACGAGGGGCCTCTGGTTTGATTCGTTCGCAAATCGCCTCAGAAATTATCTGTGGGCGGGCTGCGTCGATCTAGTACATTCCGCCTCCAGGAGGCATTCCCCCCCCTGCAGGGGCGGGAGGATCTGGCTCAGGAATGTCGGTGATCAATGCTTCGGTGGAGAGCACCATCGCCGCGATGGAGGCGGCGTTGGAGAGTGCGCCCTTGGTCACCTTGGCGGGGTCAATGATGCCCGCTTCGACCATGTCCATAAAGTCACCCTTGAGCACGTCGTAACCGATCTTGTCGTTCTTTTTTTCCGCCTGAACCCGACGTACCGTGTCGAGAATGACGGCACCGTCTTCGCCAGCGTTCTCGGCGATCTTGCGCACGGGCATCTCTAGTGCAGCACGCAGGATGCTGACGCCGGTCTGCTCGTCGTCATAGGCCATCTTGACGTCATCGAGCACAGAGATGGCGTTGATCAGTGCTATGCCGCCTCCAGGGACGATCCCCTCTTCAACCGCTGCGCGGGTGGCCGAGAGTGCGTCCTCGACGCGGTGTTTCTTTTCCTTCAACTCGGTCTCAGTGGCTGCACCAACACGAATGATGGCGACGCCGCCGGCCAGCTTGGCCAGCCGCTCTTGCAGCTTTTCCTGATCATAGTCGGAGGAGGAATTGTCGATCTCGATCTTGATCTGCTCAATACGACCTCGGATCGCGGCCTCGTCGCCCTGACCACCAACGACGGTGGTATCGTCCTTGGTGGAGACGACCTTGTCAGCCCGTCCCAGGTCCTCGATGGTGGTGCTGTCCAGTTTGCGGCCTTCTTCCTCGGTGATGACGTGGCCACCGGTGAGGGCAGCAATGTCCTGCAACATGGCCTTGCGGCGGTCACCGAATCCGGGAGCCTTGAGCGCCAGGCAGTTCAACATGCCGCGCAGTTTGTTCAGCACCAGGGTCGCCAGTGCCTCACCGTCAATGTCCTCGGCGATGATGACCAGGTTGCGCGCCCCGCGCTGTACCAGCTTTTCGAGAACGGGCACCAGGTCCTGTGCAGCCGAAATCTTTTTGTCGTGAATCAGAATATAGGGATCGTCAATGACGGCTTCCATAGATTCGGGATTGCTAATAAAGTAGGGGGAGATGTAACCACGGTCGAACTGCATACCCTCTACGTACTCGGTCTCGAATTCCAGACCCTTGCTTTCCTCGACGGTGATGACGCCATCACGACCGACCTTGTCCATCACCTCGGCGATCAACTCACCGATCTCCCGGTCTTGCGCCGAGATGGCGGCTACGTTGGCGATCCCCTCTTGGGAGGTCACTTCGATGGCCTGCTTGGAGATAGCCCCAACCACGGCCTCGGCACCGGCCAGAATGCCGCGCTTGAGCAGCATCGAGTTGGCCCCAGCGGCTACGTTCTTCATCCCTTCGGTGATGATGGTGTGTGCCAGCAAAGTGGCGGTGGTGGTTCCGTCACCGGCGATGTCGTTGGTCTTTGTTGCTGCTTCTTTCAGTAATTGTGCCCCCATATTTTCAAAGGGGTCTTCCAGCTCAATTTCCTTGGCTACTGTCACACCATCGTGGGTGATGGTGGGCGCGCCCCACTTCTTGTCGAGCGCTACGTTGCGCCCCTTGGGTCCCAGTGTCGTGACGACAGCGTTGGCCAGAACGTCAATCCCCAATTTGAGAGAACGGCGGGCGTCCTCACTAAAAACTAGTTGCTTTGCCATATCTATTTCTCCTTACTTGACTAATTACTCGAGGACGGCCAGAATGTCACTCTCTTTCAAAAAGAGAATTTCTTTGCCGTCTTTTGTCTTGAACTGTGTACCGGCGTACTTGGCGTACACGACAGTGTCTCCGACCTGGACTTCTAACGGAATGCGATTGCCGTCCTCATCGAGGCGGCCAGGCCCTGCGGCCAGTACCTTGCCCTGTTGGGGCTTTTCTTTGGCGGTGTCTGGAAGTACCAACTGCCCACCGGCGAAGGTTGCTTGTTCTTCCTCCAGCGGTTCTATGACTACCCGATCACCCAATGGTTTGATGTTCAAACCCATCTTGTTACCTCCTGTTTAGATTGTTAATTCGATTTTACCATTCACTCTATTAGCACCCCAATTACGAGAGTGCTAACTCGGACGCAATAATACCATGCATTTTGTAAATGTCAAATCCCGTTAGCACTCTCTTTCGATGAGTGCTAACGGGATTTTTATGAAACCCGTCGTAAATCTCCAGCGGATATCTCTAAATCGTTGTCAAATAATCACACGGCGTCTTGTAACACGGTCAACTTGTCCTGGATCTGGGCCTCGGCATCTTTTATCTCGATACTCTGTGAGGCTGCAACCTCCCCGGCGAGGAGCATCATGCCTTCCACGTACATTTGTTTTCCACGCGTGGTCAAGCGACCCACTTGCTGCAATCGCCAGGCCATGTCCCTCACAGCCGCTGCCACTTTGAGCACATCCCCTGTGTGGAGTCTGTCCTCCAACACTTGATAGCGCTCTTTATGGTCGGTAGGCAGCGTCCCTGGGCTGTCTTTCAGTACGCCCCACACCTGGCCCAAATTTGACTCTGAGATAGCCCGTCGCAGCCCGATAGTCTCCGCAGTACTAATCGGGATCATCAGACTGGAAGATAGTTGCCCCAGCAACTTGATTCTGTAATACTGATTGTTCCCCCCCTGCCACTGACGTTCCTCGATACGTTCCACAACACCAGCGCCACGGAAAGGATGAACTATTGCGTCGCCCGCTTTGAACATTATTATTTCCCCTTTATCACTCGTAACCTCAACCTTGCCTTGAAATTTATCATTTGCAGCCAAATCACATTTCTTCTATACAGTCCCTATCTCACCATCACGGACTATTACGTGTTCATAGAGTGAGAGTGGATTCGGATCACCGGGGGCTCCCGGGTAGTCGGTTGCAAATACCAAAGAATCCTCGAATGGCGGCTCCAACCCCTCCACCAGTCGTTCCACGATAGCTCGCGCCCCCAGCCCGGCAACCATCTCTTGCCGACTCTCAACCGAAGGCAGCGCTCCCATACACAACACTCGAAAAAGCGGCGACAAAAAGACTGGCACACGCCAATTTTCTCTATTTTTACAGGTCACGTCAAACAAGGCGACGTCGTCCAAATCATCCTCCGTCATCCTTGTCTCGTACAACCGAATTTCATAGGTGCTCATCAATCGTTTTCTCTTGCATCCTGCGCCAAACTGGCGCGATTTTGATTGATCACAGCAGCAAGATCATCTTGTACAGTCTCTGCAGACAAGGATGATTGTGATAGGTGACCCCGCATCCGATCCAGCCAGGAAAGCTCGGCAGCAGCCATGGTCAGCCCATAGTCAAGCGCCAACAGGTCTCCTAGGTCCATTTTACCATTCACAGATTCGGCAGTCTGCTGCAGGGCACATTGATGATCGGCAACCTGAGTGCGCCGTTGTTCCAAATGATCGATCAAACCATCGTGTGAGAGACTGCTAGCCAGGATCAAATGCATCAGAAAAGTTTTCAAGGAGACGCTCGAGGCCGCAGGCTGACTCACCCATTTTTGCAACGTCTGCTCACCCGTCTCGGCGATGGTATAGATTTTCCGAGGAGGCTTGTCCTGCCGAGGAATTACCTCGACGGTCACCAAGTCATCTTCTAGCAAGGCGTGCAGCGCGGGGTACAGACTACCAAAGCTGGGGCTGTCGACCAGCCAACTCAGTCGCTGGAGAAAGCGCTTGATATCATAACCAGACATTGGTTGTCTGGTCAGTAAACCTAGAATAAAATGACGAAGACTGACATTGTTAGCCACAACGTATCCCTTATACCGTTTCACTATATAACGATTTGTTATATTATACCACGCTACATCGATGTTGGCAACCGAGTGCGGGTAAGCAACCACCGCACAACGTTGGTTCTGAACAACACCTAATAGCAAAAACCCGCTCCGTGGGCTGAAACAGCCTGGAGGGGGTTTGCTTTGAGCCGGGCGGTTTCAGCGTCCGGCGGTGTTTGTTGGATGTTCAGTCAGCAGGTTTTGAATGACTTTTCGCCCCGTCTACCATCGGCTGGTACACATCCTCCATCTCTAACTCGTGCAGGCGCTCCCGAGTGGGCCAACCATTTTCGGTATCCCAGCCGTGCAGGGCATAGAATTCGTCTACGATGGGCTCGAACTGTTCGCGGTCCAGCGTATGGCATTTCTCCAAAAATGGATTTTGGTATGGCTCACCCTGTTCAAAATAGGGCAAGACCAGTTCGTCGGTCTGCCGGTCTCGCGCCCAGTGCCGGACTTGGATCGCGCGTTCGAGGGTGCAGACACGCTCCGCCGCGCGTTCGAACTCCTTCTCCGACCAATCCACCCCGGTGCCCGCGGCAAACAGGTGATACTCGACGGAAGGCCCCTCGATCTCGCCCAGTCCCTCGATGTCGAGCCGCCACTGGTGATCGTTCCCCTTTCGGTTAAATATCAAGGGGAATCCCCAATCGTCGATGGGCACGCAATCCTTGATCACCGGGCGCACCGTGTGATAGTGCGCGACGCGGGCGCGGTCTTTATGGTAGCCGGTGCGCGGGTCGACGGCATCCGCGCTGCCGTAAACGTGCTCCCCAATGGTGCGGATTTGATCGAGCAAGACGGCTTTTGCCGTTGGATCCTCCAGCGATGCGGCGGCAGCGGAAGCTCCGCCAGACCACAAAGAACCGTGACCAGTAGAAAAGGGATCGCGAGTATCCGCCAACCATTGTAACGCCGAGACCAACCAAAAGGGGAAAGGATAGACCCATCCATCGTGGCCGTCCCAATGCCCCGTCTGCCCCCACCCGGCGTACCGTTCCTGAGCGGTCTTTTCACCCATACGAAGGGTTTTCGCCGCCGCCCATCCGCCTTGGGCCAGTGTATCTCCAAGACCCTCACGGTAAGCGATGACGCGCAGAAACTCGACCCAAAACTCGGGGGACTGCCAATCGATGGCCCGGCCGTTCACCTCGGAGATCAAGCCATCCTTTTGACAAGCGATCAACCAGGGAACGATACCCACGAGAATATCGAATTGGTTCAATCCATACGTATTGGACAGGATATTCAATTCAAAGGCCGCGCGCCGCGCCAGTTGCCAGTCGTAGAGAACCTTGGCAAAGGATGGGTCGTCCTCACTCCAGCCCAGAAACGCCATTCCGACGCAGTGCCAATTCCCGCTCCACTTGCGATCAAAGACGTGTCCGGGCATATCCTCCACATAGACCGCGCACGGCGTGAGACACACCTCGGTGCAGCCATAACAGCGGGCCTTGCCGTTTCCCTCGGCGGCAAGCTGTTCGTTCAGCTTGTCAATGTCGCGGTCAAAGTAAACGGGGCCCTGGCGTCCAGCCTCGACCAGCCGCTTGGAAAGCGTCCTGCTGATAGATGTGATCGTTTTGGGAGCAGCCAATGACACCCGGCCCGTGCCAACAACCGAGATAGCTTTGAGATTTTTCGAGCCCATTACAGCGCCAAAGCCTCCCTGGCCGCTGGCGGAAGAACTGGCAGCCTGGATGGTGGCGATGGCGCTCAAGTGCTCGCCAGCGGGGCCGATGGCCAATGATTGTGCGCTTTCCCCCTCGATGGAAGCAAGCGCGTCCAGTGTATCCAACGCATCCTGGCCCCACAGATCGTCGGCAGGCAAGACACTCACCTCGTCGTCACGGATGCAGATGCGCACCGGCTCCTCGGCGGCTCCGGTCACGATGATCCCGTCGTACCCAGCACGCTTTAGCTCGCCGCCGAAACGGGCGCCGACGCTCGAGCGCGTAAACCAGGGATAAGGGTACGCCTGTGGGCTAAAGGCGCAAATGTTGGTGCGCCCCGAGTAGGGCGAACGCGATCCGGTCAGCGCCCCGGCAAAGATCATCAGGGGATTGGCCGGGTCCAGGGGGGGCACCGGTTCCGGGTATTCGTCCCAGCAGATTTTGGCCGCGATCCCGCGCGCGCCGAGAAAGTTGGGCGCATAAGGTTCGACGGGCTGGACGGTGATCCGCATATTGCTCAGGTCCACGCGCAGAATGCGGTTCGCCCATCCATTCAGGTTTTGGAAACGATCAAGTTTTTTCGTGATCGGCTTCATTTGATTTCTCCTTGATAATTCGACTAGAACTGAGGAGTAGAGCATTCCTAAATGCGGAATATCTTTCACAGGGCATGCTCGATCCTCTGTTGCCGAGCTATGTTTTTTTCCTTGACGGCGCAACCACAATGCGAAACCCGTTATAGACCCAGCCATAGTCCGGGTGATCCCCGTATCGGGATGTACAGAGGGCGCTTCCTCGATGGTGGCGGAACGAACCACCGCGCACCACGCGCAAAGTGCTCGTTCCCCACTCGCCGGTCGTCCACTCCCAGACTTGCCCAGCCATGTCCAGGCATCCGTAAGGGCTGGCACCGTCGGGAAACATGCCCACGATGCAGGTGGTTCCCAACCCCAGTTCAGCGGTATTGCAACGAGTTTCGTCCCACTCTTCGCCCCAGGGCCACGGTTCGCCGCCGGTGCCGTGGGCCGCTTTTTCCCATTCAGCTTCGGAGGGCAGCCGCACGACCTCACTAGCGGTGATCTTGTTCTCGGCTCGCCAAGTTTTTGTTAACCAAGCGCAATAGTCATGCGTATTGTACCAAGAGACGCCAACCGCCGGATGGTTGACCCGTTCGGGCCGCTGACCATCGTCCGAGCGCCACTTGTACTCGATTTCTTGGGCAAAACACAGATACTGAACATTGGTCACCGGATATTTGCCGATCTTGAAGGACGGCAGAACCATTTCTCGCTGCGGACGGGCGTCGGGGTCGCTGTCGTCGCCCATCAAGAACGGGCCAGCCGGTATCTCGACCAACTCGTCAAAATCACGGTTGTCGCCCAGGATAGCCAGGGCCTCACCAGCCAGAGCGCGGTCTACGGGCGGCAGCCAACCCCGCGTCACAATGGCCGACAGCCAGCGGCGAATCCGCTCTCGCTTGGGGAAATTCCGCTCTGAGATTTTGTCCAGCCGTTTTCGTTCGTTTTCCAGCAGGGTGCAAGCGGCCAACAGCGCACCCCAACAGTCCTCAGGGAGGGGCAAGGGCGGGTCGCGGTAACAGAGGGCCTCGGCCAGGTTCCAGGCCGCCGAGGTGGTGCCCCGTGCGGCCTTGGCCCCGGCCAACAAAGTCGCCTCGCGCCAACGCTGTGGATCGGCGCGCAGCAGATCGGCCAGAGCATCGGGAAAACCGTGGTCGGTGAGGTGACAGGCGGCCAGGTATTCCTGAAAGGTGCGGTGCGGAAAGGCATAGACGCCCTCGCCCCGCGCCGCCAACAGTCCTGCCCGGTCGCGCACATACTCGATCAGCCGGGTCGGGTTGACATCGGGATTGCGGGCCACGCGCATCAACCCACTCACCAACTGTTCCTGCGGAACGTCGGCAGCGCCAACCGGTCGTGGTTGGTCGCGGTGGGCCTCAAAGGCCAGCCGGTTGAGCTCGGCCCGCACCAGCGCGCGGTCTACCTTGAGCCACTCGGCCAGACTGGGCTGGCGCACCAACGGACGGCCAGCGGCGTCGCGCACCACCTTGGGGCTTTCCCACTGGTCGAGCAGCAGGTCGACGGCGTCGGCGTACAACTCTTCTCGCTTTTCCGGCAAGCTTCCCCCGCGCCACGCGTGCAAAGATGCCATCAACGTGAGCAACAGGGGATGCGCGGCCAGTTCGGCCAGCCGCTCGCTGTGCTCGATGGCGGTCTTGAGCAATGCCGCGCGCCCTTGCGCGTCGACAGGATCCAAACCGCGCACCTCACCGACGTGAGCGTACCAACTGTCCACAAAACGGACGATCTGACCCAGGGTAAAAGGGCTCAGCACCGCCTCGGAAAAGTCCTCCAGTTTCCAATCCTGACGTTGGTAGGCGTATGTGCGGCTGGTGACCAAAAAACGACAGTGGGGAAAGCTGTCACTAAAGCCCTGCACCGCCTGCTTGACCTGCTCGCGGCGTTGGTGGGCATCGGGGATTTCATCGAGGCCGTCGAGCAGGATCAACCCACCGCGCTCTAACAGTTCGGCCTTGAGGTGAGGGGCGTATTCCTGGAACGTCTGCCCCAGTTCGCCCACGATAAAGGCCCACAAGGTGTCGCTATCAGCACGCTCCCCAGGGACGGGCAAGCCACGGGCAGCCAGATCGCGCAGGACGATGCGTACTGGCAAAAGCGGCCCGTGATCCCAAGGCTGAGGTCGCTGCGGCCAGAATTCCTCGTATTTCTTTTTGATCCCTTGGTCCTCAACAGGCAGCGGGGCAGCCAGGACAGACAGGTTGGCGTCGACATAGCCCAACTCTTCGCCCGCCAGGCAGAGGGCGACGAAATTGACAAAGGTGGACTTGCCGCTGCCGGGGCCGCCAAGCAGCACCAGACGCGGCTCTTGATCGAGCACCTCTAGGGCCGAGAGACGGCGGGCCTCGCGCGCGATCCGCTCGGGATATTTCTCCTGTATCGCCCGCTCAATGTCCACCGTCTCGGGTCGCTGGGTGAGCAGGGCGGTATAGACGGCGGAGAGTTGCAGCTCGCTGCTGCCTTGGTCGCGGGCGGTCTTGGGGTCCACGCCGGTCAGGGGCAAGCGGCGGGTCTGGCGGGCCACGCGATGCAGATAAGCGCGGCGCAGCGATTCCGGCCCAGCCCCGGGATCGACCACTTGCAGCCGGTCCACGTAATCCCCAGCGACGTTGACCGGCTGCTCATAGTGAGGAGTCTGAATTTGATTTTCCAGGGCGGCGATCTGTTGGCGCAACGGAGTCAGCATTGCCTCGACGGTGTCTGGCGTCAGAGACGGGTTGGCGGATAGCTGCCGGCGTGTCTCTTCCAACGTTTGACGCAGGGCTTGGAGTTGAAATCCGATATTTGTTTGGCTCATTCGCGTTTCCTTTGGCACTTAACTTTTGCAGGAAAATAAAGTAAACGTCTGTATTGTTAATATCACTCAAAATATCAAATTTTGTGCTTTCGAACTCGTAACCGAACGTAAGAAGCTCATTTTTTCTACAGAAAGCGCAACTTTTGTTCAATTTTTGGAAAAAGTGAACGCTAAATCTGGATTTGACGTCAAATATGGGACCGGAGGTACTATTTTTTGAGCGTTTTTCGTTTCCTGCAAAGGTTAAGTTGGCAGATATTTTTGCCACGAATTAGGGCAACTGTAGGTTGCACCGAATTAGCACGAATACAAACGGTAGAAAGTGATCTTGGCTATTCGTGAAAGGTGTCCGGTCGTGAGTGGCCGAAATGGATTTCTGCTGGTTGAAAGGTCAATGTGCAATGAACACGACCGCCCGCCGCAATGATTTGTCCTATCTTTAGTATACTTGGCTCTACGAGATGTGGCAAATTGGGGGAGGGCCAGGGCTGTTCAATTCTAATTCTCCAACGCTCACAGCCCCAGCACTTGTCCTGAACCCTGTACCTGTCGGTCCAGGACAGGTGCTGCCAAGTACAGGATCTCGGGGGTGTCTTGGGGTAGAAAATTACTCCAAAGCCAATGCTTGGTCGCATGGGCCGCCCCCGAGACGGGGGCTGTGAGCGCTTTATGTCGAAAACTCGTTAGAATTGAACAGCCCTGGGGGGTATACGCCATAGGCATCAAGCTAAACGTTACCGTGTAGACATTCTGGTATTTGAACGATCAAATTTTGTAGCCTATTGCTCTCAGCGGGTGTGTCACCCGCGTCTTGGCGGCATAACAGTGCAAAAAGTAGAATCAATACCGTGGTTTCAGCGTGATTTTGCCTAAACTGGGGTTACAAACCCCTATGAGCGACGTGAGCAGCCCTTAGCTTGATGCGTATGGGGGTATACGCTAGTATTGATCGGCAGAAATCCTTCGGCAGTTATTGCTCCAAGGGGATCGTCAGATCCCCGCCTAAATCGTCGTTTTTACCGTTTTCGAAGCCAATTTTCGTCGCGCAAAGCCGGGATCTGACGATCCCTGGCGAGCATGGGCGTTCAGAGGGTTTCCGAAAACTACGGAAGGATTTCCACCGCCGTGTACTAGTGAAATACTTTGCAAAAGGACTATTTGCTTTTCTGTTCACACCCTTCTTGCTACCGTGATCAACTCACCGGGATACGTGGATCCATACGGACGCTTGTCGAAACCTGCGTAAACGTGCTCTACCTGGAAGCCACAGCGTGCCAGCAGGTGCTCTACCTCGAACCTGAACAAGTATCGCATCGGGAAGGCATGGACGAGACGTTCCTCACGACCATCAAGATGGGTGACATAATAGATCAATTCAACGTGATTGATCTGATTGAAGAGATCCCTCGAAACTACCCGGTTGCGGCGGCGGACCCGCAAGCCATCGGGCGTCGTGAACTCGGGCTCGTCGCCGATCTCTTGTCCCAGGTTATCGCTGACCAATGCGGGCAGAGATGGGTTAAAGAGGTCAAGGATCAACCGCCCGTCATCGGTCAAATGACGCCGAATCTGCTTTAGGCACGTGATCTGGTCGTCAACCGTTATCAGATGTTGGAACGGCCGGAATGGTACCGTGACCAGACGAAAGGTTCGCTCCAACTCAAAATCGCGCATGTCTGCCTGAACCAGTTGGACCCTGGACTGGATGTCTTTTGGCTCGCGCTTCAGCCGTTCGCGACATATGTCCATCATGTACGGCGACAAGTCGAGGCCGACGATCTCGATTCCGGCCCGCGCCGTGGGAATCAGTACCCGCCCCGTGCCGCTGCCTATCTCTAGGACCGGCCCGCCCGATTCCTTGGCCGCTTTAACAAAAAAAGTGACGTCCTGGCGGTCACGATACGGCACGATGTGGTCGTAAAAGTCGGCGACGAACGCGTACTCTTCATATCCTCCAGCGTGTTTCATAATTACCTCCTGCAAGTTCGTGTCATTACACAGACTCTTCCAAGGCTCTCAGTCCCCGTCCCGGGGCATCTTGTGGGCGAAACCCTTTTCCAGGAACAATATGCTTGATGTTGCATGGGCCGCCCCCGGGACGGGGGCTTGGCGTTTTGTGCGAGAACTGAACGTCCCTGTTCAATCATACGTTGATAACAAATAGACCGCAAATGACGCCAGCCAATGTTCGCCTTCGTATTCTCCACTGGCGACGTTTTCCAAACCGGCTTGCGCGTGCCGGAATGCAGATTGGAGCAACATCTCCCGCACCGGGCTGTCCGCCAGGAAACTGGACGCAATGCCCACCATACACCAGGCCCTGCTCAGATTGAGACCATCGAGATGAACAATTTGAGGATCGCTGCGATCGGATACAATGGCGGGTTCGAGCAGATTTTTCTGTTCGCCATTGACGACCCCTGGAACGAACAACCGAAACCATTCCCGAAAATCCTCCACTGGCAAAACTCGGCGCATCAAATCGGCCTCGATGAGACAAGGGGAAAAGAAATCCGAGCCGCTCGGTTCCCAATCCGCGCCCCAACTCTGGTCGTTCTTGTAATACGTCAGACTTGTTTCGACCAGTAAATTTTCCAGGCCCGCGTGACCGGTTTTACGCGCATAGTCCAGGGCAAAGGTGATGCCAAAAGCTGTGTTCGGATGAACGCCTGTGCGAATGGGATATGTTTGCCGTGGCAGGAAATCGAAATAGCGATCGACCATTGCTTGAGCGAGGGGTTTCAGGTTTTGAGACCAGACCGTGCCGTCCGCGTCGTCCCACCCGGCCAACTCTTCCGCCAACTTGAGCAGCCACGCCCACCCATAGGTCCGCTCGAAGGATTTGCGGTTTGCTTGATTCAAGTAGCCAGCCTCGGCTTGGAGATTCTGTTTGCTCAGATTTTTATTCAACGCTTTGCGGATGTCGGCGGCCTCTGGGAGATTGGGAAACAGCTTGATCAAGCGCACCAACATCCAATGGCCGTGAACGGACGAGTGCCAATCGAAACAGCCGTAAAATGCCGGGTGCAGGACAGAGGGGGATTGCACCTCGTCTGGGTTGTTCATCACGTGGCTCAGTTTATTGGGATATTCTCTTTGGATGCAGTTTAACGCCAGTTGGGCAAAACCTGATGCTGAGGTTTGGTTTAGTTGCAAGGATTGTAATTTCATTGCAGGGCCTTTTCAATATTCTCTAAAGTATGGTATCACCTGTTAACCACGGCCGCTCGGCGCTAAACCGCCGGGCTTCATAGCCGAACCCCATCGCGCGGGCTCTCTGCAGCCTCCGTAGGAGGGTTAAGCTTTTCGCCGGGTGGTTCAGCACCCGGCGAGACAGTCAGAGTGTCACTAATATCCCCGCTATTCCTTCTCCCCAAGACGCAACAAAAGCACCCCGACCAAGATCAATCCACCACCAAAAAGCTGTGGCGCGGTCAACCACTCGCGCAACAAAAAGAAAGCGAGAATCGCCGTGATGACGGGTTCCAGCGTGGTGATCAGGACGGCGGTCGAAGCGGGTAGAACCGTCAGGCTGATAGTGTAGAGACCGTAGCCGCTGATGGTGGGGCCGACGGCCAGCAGAATCAACGTCCCCCATCCCAGGGCGGTCTCGCGCCACCCACCCGACCCGGCTGCCAGCGGGCGAGAGAGCCACATAAGCGTGTCGGAGCGTTGCACGAATACCAAAAAGACCGTCCCGAAAACAAAGGTATAGCACGTGGCCGTCCACGGATTGACCCCTCGCTTGGATGAACTTTTACCCATCAAACCATAGGCTGCCAACGCCAGGCCGGTTGCCAAACCAATAAGGATGCCCGCCGGGTTGACCTGCCAGGCTGACCGTTGGTACGCGCCGGACACAAAGGCGCAGCCGACGATGCTCAGCACCAACGCACCAATCTTGGGCGCGTCCAACCGCTCATCCCACAAACGCCAGCTTGCCAGGGCCGTAAAGGCTGGCGCGCTGTAGGCCAGCACGGTGGCTATTGCCGCTCCGTTGAGATCGACCGACGCCATCCACAACATGTTGAGCACCGCCAGAACAAACCCGTACAAGATGAAAAAAGCCAAGTGCGAGCGCCCCAGACGAAGCAGCGACGGAGACACCACCGCCAACACGCCCAAAAGCGCGACCGCTACGACGAGATCGCGCCAGAACGCCAGCACCAGCGGTGGCATACCAAAGCGCGTGGTCAGCACGCTGATGAGGATCGTCGTCACCGACCAAGAGACCGTGGCAGCAACGGCGTTGAGATAACCGCGTGTGAGAGAGGGAGGTGAAGGGTTCGACAAGACGCTTGATCAGTCCAACACGATCACCTGCACCCGCGTGCCGGCCGGTACGTGGGTCCAATCCTCTGGGATGATGGCGAATCCATTCGCCTTGACCATCGAACTCAGGATGCCCGATCCCTGCCCGCCGGTGAGAGTGGCCCGATACTCGCCCGCCTCTTCCTCGACGTGAACGCGCAAAAAATGACGGCGGTCGTCCTTGCGCTTGACCTCGTCCACCAGCGTGGCCTTGATGGTGGGGCGCTGCCAATCGACCACGCCCTGCATTTTGAGCAGCGCCGGGCGGACAAACATCTCGAAAGAAACCATCACCGAGACCGGATTGCCCGGAAGTCCCAAGACTGGCACGTCGCCGATGCGACCAAAGGCCAGCGGTTTGCCCGGCTTCATTCGCACGCGCCAGAACCCGATCTCTCCCTCGGCGGCCAGCACATCTTTGACCACGTCAAAGTCGCCCACCGAGACGCCGCCAGAGGTGAGGAATAGGTCAACCCCTTGGGCCAGCCCGGCCCGGATTTTATCCGTCAGTTCCTGCACTTGGTCACGGGCGATGCCCAGCATGACGGGCACGCCCCCACACTTGACCACCTGGGCCGCGTTGGAATAGCTGTTGGCGTTGCGGATTTTGCCCGGTCCGAGGGGTGTGTCGATCTCGACGACCTCATCGCCGGTGGCCAGAATCGCCACGCGCGGACGCCGAAAGACGGGCACTTGCTTTTGCCCCAGCGTGGCCAACATGCCGATCTCTTGCGGGCGGACGACGGTCCCCTGGGACAGCACCAGATCGCCCTGGCGCACGTCCTCCCCGGCGGGACGGATGTACTGACCCTGCGGTGCTTGCGCAGAAATATCCACCCAATTGCCCTCTGACGCCGTATCCTCAACCTTGACGACAGCGTCGGCCCCAGGCGGGACTGGCGCGCCCGTCATAATGCGGATAGCTGTGCCAGGCGTCACCTCTGTCTCGGTGACGTAACCCGCCGCCAGGTCTTCGAGCACGCGTAGGCGAGCAGGAGCGTCCTGGCTGGCCCCGGCAGTGTCGGCGGCCAGCACCGCGTAACCGTCCATAGACGAGTTCGAGTGGGGCGGAATGTCCACGTCGGCGTGGATGTCTTGGGCCAGCACGCGCCCCAGTGCCTCGATGATGTCTACGCGTTCCGATTCTAACGGGTGGAATGCTTCTAGTATTTGTTCCAGCGCTTGTTCGACGCTTAGCATTGATACGTTCATATCTTTTTCTACCTCTCTGACTGCAATTTGTAGTAGCTACTACGAGCCAAGCATTCACTATGGTTGCGAGTTCTTGTCATCATTACCATCTGAACCATGCTTCATTTCCTTCGATGTGCAGGATAAAGTCTTTGATTATCTGGCTTTTCTTTCCAACTGGCTCAAGTGTGAAACCAGGAGAGATAATCTTTCGATAAGCTTGTTCCCATAAATCCATTTTCTCGAGGTTCAAAAGCCGGAGCTCTTCTGCAAAAAGAGGCTTGTATTGCTCAAAGGCGGGTGCAGGCTCAAAATGGCAGAACATTGAAGGCTGATCCAGACGATCTTTTGTAAGCACGCCAAGCGTCTCTTCCCCAAGTTTTAGTCTCCAAGATTCACTCATATATCTTTGCTCTCATAGCGACTTGTAATAGTACCGTAGCCTACAACGGTTGGCCCTTCAAGTATCTCAAAAAAAGTTCCAACGCCAAGTACATCATAGCAAACTTTTGGCTCGTACAGAAACTCGACTGTAGCGTGTGCTTTGCCCTCAGTTTGCTCTGTGTCTGGTCCGTCGATGAAGCGAATCCCAAGCATTTCACTATCAGGAGAAACGCGAAAGTGTGGGGCATATTCATCTAGCGAAGGAGGTCGCTCGCGTCCACCTTGTTCAGTACTCACAAATTCAACTTGAACTTTGGCATAGGTCGTCATATTCTACTCGATAGCTCGCTAAATACTCACCCGCGGGCGATACTCTCCCCAAACCTGCCGCAGGACGCCGCAGATTTCGCCCAACGTACAACCCGACTCAACCGCGACGACGAACAACGGCATCAACGGCTCGTCGGCGGCGCGGGCGGCCTGCTCGATGCGGCCTAGTGCCGCCGAGGCCCGCTCTCCGTCGCGCCGTTCCCGCAGCACGGCCAATCGTGCTCGCTGCTGCTCTTCGACGGCGGGGTCCACCAGCAGCCGCTCCATCGCTATCTTTTCCTCGTCGATCTGGTACTCGTTCACGCCCACCACGACCTTGTCCTTGGTCTCGACGTCCTTTTGATAGTCGTAGGCGGCATCGGCGATCTCTCGCTGTACGTACCCCTGCTCGATGGCCGCCAGCGCCCCGCCCATCCCGTCGATGTGGGCGATATATTCCAGCGCCCGCCGCTCGACCTCGTCGGTGATGTGCTCAACAAGGTAAGAACCGGCCAGCGGGTCCACCGTGCTGGCAACTCCCGACTCGTGGGCGATGATCTGCTGGGTGCGCAGGGCGATGCGAACCGATTCCTCCGTCGGCAGCCAGAGTGCCTCGTCGCGCGAGTTGGTGTGCAGGGATTGGGTGCCGCCCAGCACCGCCGCCAATGCCTGGAGCGTCACGCGGGTGACGTTGTTCTCCGGCTGTTGGGCCGTGAGAGTGCAGCCGGCGGTCTGCGTGTGAAAGCGCAGCTTCCAGGAACGCTCGCTCTGCGCGCCAAAGCGTTCCCGCATCACCCGCGCCCAGATGCGGCGGGCGGCGCGGAACTTTGCGATCTCTTCCATAAAATCGTTGTGCGCGTTGAAAAAGAACGAGAGACGGGGAGCAAAGGTGTCCACATCCAACCCGGCGTCGATGGCTACCTGGACATAGGCGATGCCGTTGACCAGCGTAAAGGCGACCTCTTGCACGGCGGTGGACCCGGCCTCGCGGATGTGGTAGCCGCTGATGCTGATGGTGTTCCACTTTGGGACCTCTGCCGCGCAGTAGCGAAAGAGATCGGTCACCAAGCGCATCGAGGGCCAGGGCGGAAAGATATAAGTGCCCCGGGCGACGTATTCCTTCAGAATGTCATTTTGGACAGTGCCGCGCAGTTGCTTGGGATCCACGCCCTGCTCCTTGCCCACAGCGACATACATCGCCAGGAGCACGGCGGCGGGGGCGTTGATCGTCATCGAGGTGCTGACCTTGCCCAGAGGGATGCCGTCAAAAAGGGTGCGCATATCGTCCAGGCTGCTGATCGAGACGCCGACCTTGCCCACCTCTCCCTCGGCCAGCGGCGCGTCGGCATCGTAGCCGATCTGGGTGGGCAGGTCAAAGGCGACGGAGAGGCCAGTCTGCCCCTGCGCCAGCAAATATTTGTAGCGGGCGTTCGACTCTTGGGCGGTAGCATATCCGGCATACTGGCGCATCGTCCAAAAGCGGCCCCGGTACATTGTGGGCTGCACGCCCCGGGTGTACGGGTATTGGCCGGGAAAGTTCAGGTCGTTAACGTAATCGGCTTCTACATCAGCAGGCGTATAGGCCCGGTCGAGCGGTATGCCGGAGAGGGTCTCGAACTGCTCCTGCCGCTCGGGGAAGCGGTCGGTGACTTGCTTGACGGTTGTGTTTTCCCATTCTTGTTTGCTATGTTTAATATCGTTCATTATTTTTCCTCAGTCTGATATTTTGGTACTGAAATTTTAGTCACGAATTGCACGAATTTGCACTAATTTTTTGATTCACATTCGTGGTAATTCGTGCAATTCGTGGCTAAAGAAAAAAGGCAATACCGCAAAAGTCGCTAGGAGAGCCAATCCGTCCCTGGGGACGCCAAACCGTATACCTGCCAGCAACTTGGAAAAGTTGGTCCAGATGTCAGAAAAACGATCAAAAATGGTAA
>JAAEPW010000414.1 GCA_024232355.1 Chloroflexota bacterium
GATATCTTCTAACTGCTCGACGAAGTATGGCGTGTTATCTGACCAGCCAAGGAAATGGCGCTTATAGGTGTCGGGGCCAGTCTTGCAGATTACAGATAAACGAGCGGAGCCAGCCTCGACGGAACACTTGCCGATAACTTCGAGCATATACGTGTCGCGGATGGCGTTGTAGAACACGACACGGCGGACGATTTCAAAATTGTCAGCGGCCTTGGTCATGTTACGCTTGGCAATATGAGCATCATCATTTTTACATGCTGCAAGCAAGGAGAGAACGGGAAGTACGGCAAGAATTGTTAGGTTACGCATTTTATTTCTCTGTTGGTTGGTTAATAGGGTTGTGTGTCAGAATCGTGGATGGGTCCGCGCCGTCGTTGAAATCGAACCCATAGAAACCGGACAGTGTTGCAACGGGTTTTGACTTACGTCTGCGCCCGAACAGGCGTCGAAATATTCTGCGGATCGTGGCTTCACTCCCCACTGACGCCGGAAGCGCTTGGCTGTGTCGATCAAGCTAATCCCGTAGCGATACCAACACGTAAGGATATGTTCCGCCTCACTGTAATGAACCTGGGTTGGGGTCATGTTGCCCTACTTTCACGCCGCTTGGCCTTATTTACCGGCGGACCTAACTTATTGATATTAAGAGAGAAAGCGCAAGAAATTGCTGATTTACCGGCACCCCCCTGCGCGACGGCTGCGAGGGTATTGGCGTCAAAATGGCAGTTCATGCCGCGTGTTCCTTTCTCTCTTCAATTTCGCCGTACCGGATAACCAATAGCAATTCGTCGGTGTCAGAATCGCTGGTTCCGTCGATAACCGTGCCTCCATCAAACTTGTCGCCGATCTTGTGCCTGGCGTCGGTATGGGCATCCACGACAAAAACCTTGTAGTGATGCGTCTCTTGCTCCGAGCGTATTCTGGCAGTATTCCCCACTACTTGATTCCTGATTAGGTGCGTCATATTGTCGTCTCCTGGATGGTCGCTGCTTGCTTTTAGCGAGTGGTGCAACGGCCAGTTCGGTAGAAGGCTCCCGGTCCCGTTGCTGCGGGATTGGGGGCCGCTTTAATCTTCAGGCGGCTTTCCCAGTTGTTTCGTTGCCCCATACGTCCCAACCGTCAGGCGCATCGCCGCGGTGGAACATTTCCAGTTTGGTAACGCCGGGGTAGCAGGCGTCGATGATGGCGCGGAATTCTTCCGGTTTGGCGCTGTGTTTGCCTTTCGGGATAGCAAGAACGGAATCTGGCTGGTCCCCTGGCGATGGTGCTGGCAGCCCTTTGCCTTTTACGGCAATATATAGAAGTTCATGGCGGTCACGGACCCAGCGTCCAGTGCCTATCTTGACCTTATCCCAGACAATTTGTGTCCGGTATTCAAACCCCCAGGACGCCAGAACAACCATTGCCCAGTGAGCGCGGTTTGCTGTCGTCCACATGAAAAGCACGGCGTCATCTTCCGCCGGGATAGGCAACGCCTTAATGTCATCCAGCGTCATTGTGTCATAGTGGTTCTCTGGTGACTTACCATGACCAGTATCGGCACCCCAGACAACGTTTTGCCATGGCGGGTCGGCATAAATGACCGGGTAGTTAGGGTGTCCGTTTAAAGGTGTCTGCTCCATCGTCTTCTCGGCGATAGCCTTAACTTTCCTGGCGCGCTGCACTTTGCGGTAAGCGGCGTCAACCTTGCCTGTCTTATCCATTTCTTCGACCAGGCCCCCGAATTGTTCCGGGTCTGTCTCGACGGCTTCGACAACCTTGGCAATCTTCTCAACAGTGCGTCCAGAGACGCCAGCCATCGAACCTATCTTATCGCGAGCCTTGCCAGGAGGTGTGGAAACTTTCCCTACCTTGCCGCCCTCACTCATACGCTCTTTCGCAGCCGCCTTTTCTATCGGTTCCATTGCTTTACGAATGGCGTTGATTTCAGACGGAAGGAAATCTTTGCGCATAGCGTTCTCCGCAAATTCACCTTTAACCAGTTCAACGAGATCAATGACCGTCACCGGGATATCGTCCCACCCCAGTTGATTGCAGGCGGTTATGCGACGTTCCCCGGCGATCAGATTATTCTTCGTGTCAACGACAATGGGATGCAGGAGCCCAACTGCTTCGATGCTGGCTGCAAGGGCCTCAATATCGCCAAGATCACGGCGGTGCCGGTCACCGACTATGATTTTGGTGATATCCATTACGTGACCCCATTCAATTTATTGATGGTGCCGAGCGCGATGTCGAGGGCGTCCCGGGCTTCTGTCAGCGCCTTCATTGCGAGGGCTGATTGGCGGCCACTTAGATACGGGCCGGCCGGCGGGAGAAACGCTTCGTCTGCTGCGTGGACATCGGTGAATTTATCGCCGGAGGCGATTTCTCCTACACGTCCGCCGTTGACGTCGAAGAAAGCGGCGATGTCGTGTTGGCGATCTCCACGATCAATCATCCCTTTAACAAGAGAAACATCTTCACAGGTGAGAGAAACGCCGCTAGCGGTAGCGCGTTTAGTATTTGGCATATTGCAAGAGTCCTATTGTGTGGTGGGGTGTGGCGGTCATGATGATTTTCTGTATGGCTCGCGCTCGTCCGGGTCTAATCCGTTAAGCGCCAAATAGAGCCGATAGTGGTTCTCCGAATAGGAAAGGTCGTCGATAGCGACCGCGGACCAGACGAGATCAATCAAGCGGCCGCCGATATTGGCGTTCCATCCGTACTCAGACCACAGGGCGGCGATAACATTAAACCGGGACTCAAAGTCTTCGGAACAGGTGATCACTGAGCCGCAATCCATACAAAAAACAACGTCAGCCGTGACCCTGCCTTTTTCGCTACGTGCATTAAGGACGAGTGGGTCCCCATGCTGACACATGGTAATTGGCACAATGTCGTCCCTGAAGGTTTTCTCGTAGAGGATGGAGGCTGTCGTCATGATTGCGCCTCCACGTTGATATTGGCAAGGTTGGCTCTGATGGAGGCGATGTCCCTGTCACGCAGTGCGGTGAGCAGATCGGCGTCACGTTTCGGGAGGCCAGATGAGTGGAAACTGTTCAGGCGTTCGTTGAGAACGTCAACAAGCTCGACAGGTACCCAGGTGGCGGTTGAATACGTCTCAAGTTCCTTGAGTTCGCTGGCTGTGAATTCGTATTTGGGATTGGTGGCTGTGGTGGCTGTGGTGGCGGGCATGGCGTCTGTCTCCTTGGTTTATGATGTCAATGCCGCCGCCTTGTCTCTCCAGTCATTGCACTCGTCAAGATTGCAAGATTGGAACATTCCGCCAGTGCCTGACACGCAGCCTCGTAAACCGTAGGTAAGGACGCTGACTGAATGTTGATCTCTTCTGGTCGAGAGATTGTAGCGGGAATGGTTGACATGTTTCTCTCCGGTGCTGCCGGAGAGATAATACGTAAAAAACGTTCTTGTCAATAAATAAATACGTTATTTACGTATCTATTGATCGTCGCCACTATATTGTCTGGCTCCCAAATATCGCTACAAAGTCCTGCAAGGAGAGATACGGGGGCTAAAACGCACCATTATCCGGCAGACATGCTCAGAACTCGGCGTGGAGATTATCGGCGGTGTCCTCTCAAGAGATCATGTCCATATGTTTGTTGGAATTCCACCGCTTATTGCCGTCAGCAAGGCGGCTGCATGTCCACGCAGAGAGTAAAGAGGCGCACGTCACGCAAAATCTAGCAGGAGTTTCCGCTATTGCGCAAACGCTACTGGGTGCCACGTTTTTGGCACGGAGGCTACTTCTGTACAACAAGTGGCAACATAACGGATGATGTTATCCTCCAGTACCTGGGGCAGCGTGCTGAACCCCATTAAATGACTTCAGTCCAGTTCCGTACCTACCAGCATCAGCCGGTAGTGGTTCAGTTTAATTGACCTAGTCTTGGTGGCTTGACAGCAGTGTAAAAATATGATAAAATTATTCTAATTTACGACCAGTCAAATTATTCTAATTTCTTAAATCCACACACTTCTTGCGAAAGCTCGTCACTGCAAGCGGTCAGTTAGAGTGACACAATGCAAACTGGGGTACTGTTTAGCGATATGGTGAAGAGCAACGCAGCTAGAGGGTATCGCGTCGTGATGAATTCAGGTTCCCTTTCCATGAGGTTATTTAAACGACCTCAATGCTGCTGGGGACGAATTTAGATGAACGCAACTTACTCTAACGTCAAGGGACTCAAAAATGTTCTAACTGTGCTAAGCCCTGAACAGAAGTGCTGCTTACTTAAAATGGCTAGGCAGATCGTCCAGAATCGCGTAGATAACATGCAAATCTCAAAAGTTCAGACTGTTCCTCACTCGTCATAGTCTCTGCAATATCTATAATATCTTTGCTAACCGCCGATATGGTAGGTCCAGCTTGTCCGACGAGAGCATTCACTACCTCCTGATAAGTGATTGACGGTTCCCCCAAGCCATTAAAAGCTGTCGCGAACTTTGCCGCGATTTTCGGATGGATCGTGTCCGCCGTGTAATCTTGATCAGAAAAATAACGCTGGATAGAGGACTCGCCACGATACCCCGCACGTTTTGCGACACTTCTGTATGACGTTAGCCCAGAGCGTAGATAAAATTCACGTAAAATCTTTGGTATCTTTGTCATGATCCACAATCGCACTTTGCGTATACGTATGCTACGTTGACAAATATACGCAACATGCGTATAAACATTTTATGTCATACGTAAATCGCATCATTGATATTCATTTTGAGGGCAAGCTCACTAACTTATCTAAGTTTTTGGGGCACAAAAATCCGACCACTGTACAGGGCTGGAAAGAACGGGGGTCGATTCCTGACAAGCAACAGAAAAGCCTCCTTACTAAAGCGCAAGCAGCGGGGATTGCAGTCACCCCCAACGACTTCTTTGACCTTCCCGACCAAGACTCCACCGCCTGACGGCGCAAAGCATAATATTTAACATTCATGTTCATGGGCAAGACCATGACAGCGATACGGAGACAATTAAATGCTGATAACGGACGAACAAACCAAGTACCGGATCAAGGACGTGCTGCGCGGTTTTATTGGCCGTTACGGCATGCCTGTTGAGACGGTAAGTACGTTTACCGGCATTAGCGTAAGAACCCTGTGGTCGCACCTGGACCGGGCTGGTCCGTTGCCCAACGCCGCCCACATGGCGTGTTACATGAAATTGTTCGGTACATTGTTCACCAACGCCTACCTGAATATCGCCGGACTGGGCGGAGCGGCCAGCCTCACCCCGGAAAAGGTTTCATATTACGATCACGTTGTAGCGGGGGCCGACGCTCATGCATTTTCGGTCAAGGCTTTGAAAGACGGCATTATCGATCATCGTGAAAGTGCCAAAATCATTCCTCTGGCCCGACAGCGTATTCAGGGCTGGCAACAGGTCGAACTGGCTCTTGAACACAAGACCCTGGTCGAGTTGAGGGCGGCCTGAGCGTGATGACCGCTCTTCCCTTCATTGGCATTGACCCCGGCAAGACAGGCGCACTCGCGCTCCTGTACCCCGACAACACCCTCTACTTCGAGGACATGCCGGTCATGGGTAACGAGGTCAACGGCGCTGCTGTCGCAGACATCATCAAAGAATTCACGCCGCGCCACGCATTTCTCGAAAAGGTCAACGCCTTCGGTGGGCAACGCGGACAGTCAGTTTTTATGGCGAACTACGGCATCCTCAAGGGTGCCCTACAGATTGTCGGCGTCCCGTATACCGAAGTGACGCCAGGCAAATGGAAGAAGCACTTCGGCCTTGGCAAGGACAAGGACACCTGCCGCAAACGGGCCATCGAACTTTTTCCTAAATCCGAACCGGACCTGCGCCGCAAGATGGACGCCGACAGGGCGGAAGCGGCTCTCATTGCCTTATGGGGGAGTAAACAGCAATGAGAGCAATGCCGAAACAGACCGCCGACAAACGCCAGCACCATCTGCTGATTGATGGCTTCATTGATGAAATGGCCCGCAACATGGAAGTCGGTGCCGAAAAACGTGCCGAACATGATTGGCTGAAGGGGCGGCCCTGGCACGATTACACCAACGCCATCAAACGCCACCTGAAATCCTGGAATGGCGACCTGGAAAACCTGGACAGGGAGTCCCGCTGTCATCATCTGGCCGCCGTCGCCTGCAATGCGATGATCTTGTGGACTTACGAACAAAACAGCATCGGCTTCGATGACAGGCAGGGTGCTATCGGCGAGCGGATCGCTGCAAGGTTTCGCGCCGAAATCGAGGAAGATGGTTTTAACGGAGGCGCGAAGTGATGATCGCCCTCGGTACCGTGACCCATGATTACGAGGTGGCAGTCTGATGCACACTCCCATGCCTCATCAAGACGTCGGCGTTGATTTCTGTGCGGCGCGAACCCGTGCAGGTCTGTTCGACGGCATGGGTGCCGGCAAGTGCGCGATGATGGTTTGGACTGCCGATCGAGTGGGCGCGGAACGTGTTCTTGTTGTCAATCCCGCCTCCGTCAACGCGACGTGGCGCAAAGAATTTTTACAATGCCAGAGAACAATGCGGCGTGTTACCATAATGAATAAAGGCTCCGATCCGATCCCGCCGGACGGTGTTGTCATTGGCAGCTACGATATAGTGAGACGGAAACCCGAACTGCTTGAAACCCGGTGGCCTATGCTGGTGGTGGACGAGGCCCATTTCTGCAAATCTCCGAGCGCCCTGCGCAGTCAGTTCGTGATGGGGTTAAAAGGAAAGAAAGGCCTGGTTCAGTGTGCGGAACGGGCCTACCTCCTTACGGGGACGCCGACGCCCAATTTTCCGCATGAAAGCTGGATGTGGCTGCAAGCCATGGCCCCCGAATACATCCAGGTCGATGGCAAACCAGCCAGTTATCGCACCTTCAAGCACCATGTCTGTCGCGTCATCGAAACGCCCTTCGGCGAAAAAGTCATTGGCAGCAAACCGGCGGCAAAAGAACTCGCCAATCGGATGCGCGATAATTTCTTCATCAAACGCCGCATGGAAGACATCCTGGAAAACTTCCCTCCCATCCGTTATGAGCCGACACCGATTGACGGCGATATCCCGGACCTGGAGAAAAACTTCGACGGCATGAGCGTCAAGGAAATCCTTATGGCCTCGGGCCTTGATTTGCCGGTCGCGACCCTGCGCCGGGAGACCGAACTCGCCAAGGTCGATGCCGCCATCCGACTGATCGAAACCGACCTGAACTGCGGCATGAAAAAGGTCGTTGTCTTCGCCTACCATACCGAATCTCTTGAGCGCCTGATGGCCGGCCTGCGGGCGTATAACCCTGTTTTGCTGGACGGGCGGTCTTCGCCGTCACAGAGAGAACATGCCGTTGACGCCTTTCAGACAAACCCCGTCACCCGGGTTTTCCTGGGGCAGCACCTGGCTGCGGGCACGGGTCTGACCCTGCACGCCGGCGGCACCTGCACCGATGTCGTTTTTGTCTCGGCGGACTGGACCCCCGGAAACAATCAACAGGCGGCCAAGCGTGTGCATCGAATCGGCCAGCCGTTCCCGGTGCGCGTCCGCTTTTTGCATCTGGTCGACAGTCTGGACGAAAGGATCGCCGGCATCCTGGCGAGCAAGACGAGGGTGCTTGATGAAATATATGAAGAAAGGGAAATGGAAAATGTTGCAACACTCTAAACTGTCGCCCTCGGCGTCACACCGTTGGGGGAACTGCCCCGCCTCTATTCAGGCCTCGGAGGGCATCGAGACGACGACCTCGGCGGCCGCCGAGGAAGGCACCGCCGCCCATGAGATGGCGGAAAAGGTTTTGAAAGACGAAACCCTTGGCGAAGTCGCCAGCAACGGCGTCGCCTTCACCGGCGAGATGCGCGAAGCCGTCGATGTCTATGTCGACTACATCAACGAAGGCCGCGCCGCTAAAGGTGTCGAATGCAGCGTCGAAAACAAACTATCCTTGTCGGACTTTGATGTCGACATGCCGGTGATGACCTCGGACTGCATCCTCTATCGTGACAGCCACAAGCATCTGGTCGTCGTCGATTACAAGCACGGCAAGGGGATTGTCGTCGAGGTCAAAGACAACAGCCAACTTATGACCTACGGGTACGCCGCCGCCCGTCGCTATCACAATCGCGGCGTCGACAAGGTGACCCTGGTCATCGTCCAGCCGAGGGCACCTCACCCCGACGGCCCGATCCGCAGCGTCACGATGTCGATGGCGGACCTGGAAGCCTGGGCGAAGACCTTGAAGATTGCCGCCGATCGTACCCGGGAAGAAAGCCCTGCCCGGGTAGCGGGTGACTGGTGCCGTTGGTGCCCGGCGGCACCCTTCTGCGAGGAACTGATGCACAAGGCCCAGGCTGCGGCCCAGAACGATTTCGCCGACGTTGAAGACCTGGACCTTATTCATCTGTCGAAGGCGCTAATTGAAGTCCCGATCCTCAAGGAATGGATCAAGGCCGTTGAAGAACGCGCCTTTCATGAGGCGCGGCACGGCCGCACGCCGCCCGGCTACAAGTTGGTGCAGAAGAAAGCGCAAAGAAAATGGAAGAACGAAGCGGATGCCAAAAAAGCGCTCCGCAGGGCAAATCTGAAAGTTGCGGATATCGAGGCTAAATCCCTCAAATCCCCGCCCCAGATTGAGAAGCTGACCGGCAAGAAAAAGTTCGCCGATTTCGTTTCTCTTGTGGTCTCGAAATCCTCCGGGCTGACCCTGGTCAGCGCGGCGGACAAGCGGCCCGCACAAAAGGTCGGCGCTGTTGCCGACTTCTCTTGACCATCCCTGGAAAAAAGGAAAAACGTGATGACTATCAATGTAGCGACCAAACGTGACGGCGTAAAAGTGTGGACCCCCTCTTTCGTGGGCGCGTTCGCCAATCTATTCAAGGCCAAGGCGATTCCCGGCACCGATCAGGAGTCTCAGTATTCCATTATGATGCTGTTCCCGAAGGGGGCCGACATGAAAATCCTGGAAGAAGCCAAGATCGCCGCCGCAAAGGAAAAATGGGGCGACGGCGCTCGCAAGATTGTCGAAAGCCCCAAGTTCCGTGATCCGATCAAGGACCAGGGCTCGCTGGTCAACAAGAGCGGTGATCTGTATGGCGGCATGGTTAAAGGCGCGCCCTGCGTTCAGGCTTCCTGCAAGGAGAGCTTCGGGCGTCCCGGCATCGTCAACCTCGAGGGCCAGGATATTCTTGACGTCGGTGATGTGTACTCCGGTGCCTGGTATCGCGCCACGGTTCGAGCTTACGGCTGGGAACATCCCGTCGGCGGTCAAGGCGTGTCTTTCGGGCTTGAAAATGTCCAGAAGCTGGAAGACGGTGAGCGTCTGGGTGGTGGACGCACCAAAGCCAACGAAGACTTCGAGGCAATTGACGCCCCGGAGTCTTCTGCCTGCGATGATACGTCCACCGACATGTGGCGCTAACCAGCAACGAGGCTTCCGGCAATGGGTTGCAGCCCGCCGGGAGCCTCTTTTTTCAAGAGGAAAGGCTCACATGCTGCGTTATTACTACGAAATCATTGCGTCCGACAGCAAGGGTAAATGGCAGTACGCGATATACGACCGTTTGTCCGGCAACGAAAGCATCGCAAAAACAAAAACCGCAACCCATGCGGAACTGATGCTCGCGGGGTTGAATGATGCCGATTGCTCACATTGATTTTGAGACAAGAAGCGCCGCCGATCTGAGGAAGGTCGGGGCGCACAAGTACGCCATGCATAAGACGACAGATGTTTTATGCATGGCGTATGCCTTCGACGACGAGCCTGTTCAGTTATGGAAGCAGGGCGAAGAGTTGCCCGTTGATCTGATGCAACACGTCGAGGCGGGAGGTAGTGTCGTCGCCCATAATAGCTCCTTCGAATTGGCAATTTGGAACGCCCTCATCGTGGACCTTGGAGGACCGGAACTGACACCGGAGCAATGCCGTTGCACGATGGCTATGGCGTTGGCGATGGGCCTGCCTGCCTCGCTCGATGCCGCAGCGAAGGCCGTCCAGTTGCCAATCAGCAAAGACAAGACCGGCGCTAAAATCATGCTGAAATTGTGCAAGCCCCGACGCATAGAGAAGAGCGGGGACATCGTCTGGTGGGATGACCCGACTGATTATGAAACACTTTATAAATATTGCGTCCAGGATGTTGAAGTCGAACGCCAGCTTGAAGCCCGTCTCGTCCCGCTCAGTGAACGTGAACAGCATGTCTGGGTGCTGGACCAACATATCAACTCCCGTGGCGTTTTCGTCGACCTGCCCGTTATCCGCAACGGCATTCTCTTCGCCGAGAAGGCCCGGGACGACCTGAAAGATGAGATCAAAAGGGCGACGATGGGGGCGCTTGCTTCCGTCGCCCAGGTAGCGAAGATAACGGCGTGGTGTGGCGATAACGGGTATCCGATTGACAATCTCGCCGCCGCGACGATCCGCGAAGCACTGGAGGGGGATGATGTCCCGGCGACGGTGCGCCGTGTCCTGGAAATCCGGCAATCCTACGCCAAGGCGTCCACATCCAAGATGAACGCGATGGCGGCGGGGGCCTGCAATGATAGCCGGGTACGCGGTACCTTGCAGTACCACGGGGCGCATACAGGCCGTTGGGCAGGACGTCGTATTCAACCGCAAAATTTCCCTCGTCCCGTGATGAAAGAAACCGAAATCAACGTTGCCCTTGACCGGCTGGAAGAGGCTGACTGGGACGCGCTTCGTGCTATCGGTGAACCTTTGAACGTCCTGTCTGATTGTCTGCGCGGCATGATCCGGGCGGCACCGGGGAATCGGTTGATAGCGTGTGACTTTTCTTCGATTGAAGCCCGCGCCCTGGCGTGGTTGGCGCATGAGCCTGAACCTCTTGATGTCTTTGAAAGGGGAGGCGATATTTATCTCCACGCTGCCTCCGGCATCTTCAACAGAAAGATCACAAAAGAAGACAAGGACGAAAGGCAGACGGGCAAGGTCGCCACGTTGGCCCTTGGCTATGCCGGGGGCGTCGGGGCCTTCCAACAGATGGCGACGGCTTACCGTGTCGAAGTGGACGACAAACGTGCCGACAGAATCAAGAAGGCGTGGCGGGCCACCCATCCCAACATCGTCCAATATTGGCATGACATCGACGCGGCCGCCGTTAAGGCGATGTTGAACCGGGGAACAGTCATCCCGGTTGGCAAACACATCGCCTTCCGCCGGTCGGGCACGTTCCTGCAATGCAGGCTGCCGAGCGGGCGCAAGATCACCTATCCCTACCCTGAGGTCGAGACATGCGGATACTACAAGCGCCTGGAGGATGACAAGGTTGTCAGTGTGCGCCAGCACAAGCTCAACACAGACCCGATATATCTGGCGAAAAAAGAAGCTGGCGAAACCTGGGAACGCGACACGCTCTTTTATAGCGCAGCCAGTGGCATTCATTTTTTGCAGCACCCCACCTACGGCGGAAAGCTGGTCGAAAACATCGTTCAGGGGGTCGCCCGCGATCTGATGGTGTGGGCCATGTTCCGCATTGAGCAGGCGGGCTACCCCATCGTCATGACCGTCCACGATGAAATCGTGGTCGAGGTGCCTAAAACATTTGGAAGCAAGGATGAGGTCGAATGTCTGATGAAAAGAGTTCCCGGGTGGGCGAGGGGATGCCCGATAGACGTGGATGCCTGGGAGGGGAGCCGTTTCAGAAAATGATAAAACAGGATACAGCGTTACGGCTCGCGGAAGAAGGTTTTTACGTCTTTCCCCTGGTGCCTGATGGCAAAATTCCGGCCTTTGAAGGCTGGCAGGACGCCGCCACTCGCGCCGCCGACACGATTTGTGGCTGGTGGGAACGCGACCCTGATTACAACATCGGCATCTTCACCGAAAAGTATGGGGATACCGGGCATCTGGTCGCACTTGATGTGGACATCAAGGACGGTAAAGCCGGTGCCGAGACGTTCCGGGGCTTGCGCCAGACCCACGATATGCCGCGCACCCGGACGAACCTGACGGCGTCAGGGGGCAGACACATTATATATGCCGCTCACAAGCCCGTCAGATCGTCCGTGGAGCGTGTTGGCCCGGGACTGGATGTTCGATCCGCAGGAGGGTACATCGTTGGCCCTGGCAGCATGATCAGGGGCATGGAATATTCGAGTGACTGGGCCGCATTGCACTACGCCCCGGAATGGTTAATCGAGAAGTGTGGCGCGCCCAAAGCCAGGAACAGTGAAGTGTTTCCCGCTATCGAAGAAACCGACACCGACGCAATTATCAAACGCGCTGTCGAATGGCTGAAAGGCGGTGCACCGGAGGCCATACAGGGGCGGCACGGCGACCAGACAACCTACACGGTGGCCGCGCGGCTGAAAGACTTTGGCCTGTCGGAATTGGCCGCCGTCGAATTGCTGGCGCACCACTGGAACGAGCAAAAGGCACATCCGACATGGGCGTACGAAGAGCTCGCGAAGAAGGTATCGAACGCCTATGCCTACGGCATCGAGCCTCTCGGGGTGGCCGCTCCGCAGGCTGATTTTGATGAGATTGAAATACCGGA
>JAAEPW010000415.1 GCA_024232355.1 Chloroflexota bacterium
GTAGACCTTGCCGTTCTTCAGAACGACGATGTCACTCAGGTCTCCGCCGCTCCCCAGGGCGTCCCTGACACGACCGAGGATGTCCGCGCCGATCTGCTTGTACGCCAGCGCCCGCACCGAGGTATCGCCCTCGATGGAGGCTAGTGCCGCCTCAAGCCTGGCCGCGTAGTCCTCAGTCGCTTCTGGGGCTTCCAGGAGCCGCTTGATCTCGTTAAGCGTCGCCATAGGCTTTGATCACACACTCCCCGCTGCCAGAGATATTGATGGTGTCAGCCGCGTTGGGCGTGCCCCCCACGTTTGCCCACACACCACACGGATACGCGCCTATCACGTCAGTGCCCGCGCCGATGGTAAACCCTATACCAGGCCGGTCGCCGACCACGATGATCAACTCGGGTTCGCTCACACTGCCCAGAGTGATGGGCTGAGTGTCACCGTCGATGTGTGCCCTGCTCTCGAAGGACTCCATATAGTCAAAGTTCAACTCGGCGGAGATATTCTCGATGACCAAAGATATATCTACATTGGCCATTACTCACCTGCCAGGACTTTGACCTTCACGGCGACGGTGTTGGGGTTGTTGAAAAACAGGCCCATAGGCGCAGTGCCTACACCGGCATCCGTAAAGCCACCGTGCACGTTGGCCGTCAGGAGCGCGGCGGGTGAACACGCCATTGGATAGTTGGTGTTGGCGTCCACCATGACCTCGACTGGGTCTTGGTCTACTTCATATTCCTCGGCCATCACGATCAGGAACTTGGGGTTTTCGATCCCGGGGATCTGGTACTCGATCTCCCCTGCTTGGGTCGCCGGGATCTCGATTTCGAACTCGACCAACTCGTCGGCGTTCAAGACGACGGTCTTTTTCATGTCGTTGGCCTTCACGGTGATGCTTACTGCTGTCATTTCTAAGGTTCCTCCTTATAGGTTGTGTTGGGTTATTCGCCCGCTGTCACCACGATGGTGACTTCTTGATCTGTCCAGTTGTAGAAGCGCAACGCGGGAGCCTGGCCCCCAAAGTTGTCCTCTTGCATCCCCTCGATCACGTCGGCTGTCAGAATGGTAAAGGGCGTACACGCCACCCGATCTCCGTTCTCTTGCAAGGCCACCTCTACCGGGGGCATCCCCCGCTGGTAGCCTTCCACTGACACCGCGATGAACTTGGGGTTGTTCAGGCCAGGAAGGGCATACACCGTACCCCCCGCCTCGTCAGGGTCGAGCTTGACCGTGTACTCGACGCGCCTGTCGACGTTGAGGGTGACCGTGGTGACCTTCTTGCCCACCTTGAGTTGCAATTGAATTGCGTCCAACTTGATCCCCCTTCGCTACGTCTTGTAGCTGCAAGCGATGACGGTCACTTTCTGCTCGCGTGTGCTGTTGTTGTTGATGGCGAGTTGGTCGAACCCGCTGCCGTTCGTTTCCTCGGAAATGAGCAGAGCCGGATCAGCCGGGAGTTCCTCGGTGCCTGTACTGCCAAAGGTCACCGTGATTCCTTCACCACCGACTACGATGATGACACGAGCATCGTTGAGCACGTCGACTTCAAGGATCTGACTCGCACCAGCCGCAACCTCTAACCGGTGCCAGTATTCCTCAAAATCGAAGCCTGACCGATTGGCGATGATCTCTGGCAAAGCCCGCTCCACGGTTTCGCCGTTCATAATGCCACCGCTCAACTGAAAACTATATCCATCTGCCATGCGTGTGTTTCCCTCCTTTCAAAATATTTGCTTACTCACCTGCGACGTACACGTAGAGTTGCGTGTCGTCGTCAGCTTTGAACGATAACTGGTGCAGGTCCTCGACGTCGAACCACAGCACGCAGCGGTTGAACTTGAGCGCGTCAGGACTGAGGTTGCGGTACAAACTGACACTCCCCTCGCCCGCCACCACCCGGACGTACACAAATTGAATGTTCTTGATGCCTGTCCGGAGTGGCGTGCGCTTCTTGCCCACGTCCAGCGTGGTGTTGACGTGCTTGTCATACGAGCGACGGAGCCACGCTCCTTCAATTGGGGGCGGCTGGCAATCGCCGTCCCGCTCACTGATCTGAATCTGAATCTTGGTCTGTATCGCCATCGTCCACTGTCTCCGTTTTGGCTTTTGTCACGTCGGTGATCCACCTGATGATTTCTTCCCGTGCCGCTACCGAGTCGGCTACGCCCATTTCTTCCAGATACATCTCGATAGATGCCCCGCCCTCGCGCAACCGCTCGATCCACTCCGTATGCCGATCTTTGCGATCCATCGGAACCATCGGCGGCCACACCTGCTTGATCCTCGCGCTCGTCGAATGCTTCTTTTCCACTGCCGGGGGATCAAGCTCCAACTCCTTGTAGACATCCTGCTCGACCTGTATCGCCAGGATGCGCAGGGCGTCCTTGTCGAGCAGGGTCTTGCCAGTACTGAAATTGCTTCGTTCTGTCAGGGAATGGGCGATGCTCGTCCACATCCGGTTGGTGGTCGCTGGGCCAGTGATACGGCCGCTACTGGTGTCGTCCATCCCAAACACCGCCGGGGCGATCCGCTTGACCATCATCCAGAACTCGAGCAAGGTCTGCGGGAACTCGGCAATGGTCTCCGGGATGTCAGAGGTGGGCATCGCGTCCAACGTCGGGGGCTGTCCGCCCTGCACGTTCCTGGTGCGCCCAGCGTCGATGACCAACCCGATCGTCACACCGTCCTTCTTGATCTCCTTCACTGTCAGGGTGCCCGCCAGGTCGTGGCCCCACAGCATCCCCGGCCGGGTCGCCCGCACCAAGTCGGATATGTTCGCCGCCCGGCTGTTGAACTCTTTCTCTAGTTCTTCCTGGCCCTCGACCTCACTGTTACCAAACAGGTTAGTCGTGCGCTCGTGGGGGATGTAGTACACCGGCACGACGCCCCAGGGGTTCTCACCTTCCAGGGGCCACTCATTGGCACCTTGCTTCATCACGGGAACCACATCCTCGCCGGGGGCGCGTTCCACAGTGATGCGAAACTCATTTCTCGACCAGTACTCCATATACAGTAGTGGCGGGCTATTGTCCGGCGCTTTGACGCCGTACTTGAGCCTGGCCTCCTGGGGACTGATCTCGTAGCCGATGTAGCATTCCAGCATTCGCCAGGGGTCCAGCCGGTCCCACACCGGCTTGATGAAGCCGGGATTCTTGAGCAGCCTGACAGCCAGCCGGTACGGTAGGTCAAAGTTCCACGGTTCCCACGAGAGCTTGAAGACTGCCCCGCCGTGGATGTTCATCTCCAACATCGCCTCTTGCTGAAGCGTGCCGCCGTGGGATGGCCGCCACAGGCCGTTGTTGATGATGTCCTCCAGGACCTTGGCGCTTTCGCCTATCGCCTCGGTGCGCTCGACGACGGACCGGACGACGAGGGGCTGGTCACGCACGGGGATGCCCCGAGCCACATCGCGGTGGATGTCGCACGCCAACCTGGTCAGGTTGATGTCCAGGGGGAACTTGCGCACCTTGTCGCCGGTCTCCCGGTTGCGACGCCCGATAGTTTCCTTCAGGTGCGCGCCATCATACCGTTTGGCATACTTTCTATGTTTTCGGCGGCGGACTGACCACCCACCACTGTTCCAGATGTCCCTGCTCGTTTTCTTTTTCATAGGCAATAGGCAAACAAAAAAGGGCGCTGGCTCATAAAGCCAGCGCCCATCGCGCAAATGGTTGGATTCAATTGTCAGGCAGGAAAATCCCTACCCTATTGGTATTGGGATGATCAGCAGCTTCACCCCGTTGAATTCTTCAATCTTCCCGACAGGGATCACCCCGTCTTTCGTTCGATACTCCGCCCTGCTCTGCTCCTGGTTGAAGAACAGCAGCGTCTTCCAGAACAGCTTACCAAAATGGTTTCTGAAACGGACGACGATGCGCCCGTCGCTGTCTATGGAGACGCCTTCTGTGGCATCGTTAGTGTGCATTGTACACTAATACCCTCCGTTTTGTCAAGGGTTATTTCGCCCCGTTAAGTATCCAAGTATCACCAATGCCTGAGCGAGTGTGAGCGGTAACGCGTATTCCCGATTTGGGGACGTGAAAAGCTCATCGTCAGAAAAGCCACCACCGCCGTAAAAAGATCCGTCGTTCAGCTTCAACACGTAGCCCGGCCCCTCTGGAAGTATCCTGCCCATCTCCTGGAAGGCCGGACTGACATCTCCAACCTCCATGATGATTGCGAGCATCTCCAATGAAGTTTCTTTGTCATCATTTATGACGACTGGGGACAACAATGTTTCTGGTGCACAATCACCACCCTTCTTTCCCCACTTGACCAGATAGCTGTGGCCCATTTCATTCGACACCAGCAGCATGATCTCGGCTACCACCGGGGCGGGGCAAGCCTTCCTTGTTGTAAATTACTCTCTCGCCTATTGAAAATTTGTGCATCTTTTCCTCCTAGTACAATCGCGAGTATCGATTCTCCGCCCACTCGTCCGAGTTGGCCTGTTCCTCCAACCACGTCCTGAAATCAAAGTCCATCACTGCCAGTAGAAAGCGGCAAGCGCCCACCCACCTGTCCCTGCACCACACCTTGAAACGCAACATTATCCCATCCTCCAATACCTGTCCGCCTCAACTGCTTCCAGCGGCTCCCGGTGAACGCGCTTAGAGCCTTCCTGCTCGGGCTTTAGTTCGTTACCGTCCAAAACCCACTTGTACCTTGCTGCCAGCTTGTCCCACAGCGCCCCCTCCACCTGCAAGGCCATTGCGAATGTCAGCAGCGTGGCAATGATGTCGTCGGCCTTCTTCTGACTTTTGGGGTCGTAGATGCGGGCCTGATACCAAAGCGCCTTGATGTACGGCCAGGCAAACATTTCATCGTCCATCAGTTGCGTCATCACCGTCAAGCCCCACGACTTGCCCCGGGCCTGGCCCGAAAGGTACACCGGCGTCGTCGGCCAGTTCTCAAAGCCCCCTGACAGGTCCTCCAATGCCGTCTGGACGTTCTGCGCGTCGTAGTATCCCGCCGCCCGGTAGTGCAACATCCCCGCCTTCATCCAGTCCACGAACGTCTTGTAGCTGCCGTTGCCATCCTTCCACCACATCGCTACCACGTCGATGGGCCGCTCCAAGAAGTCGGTCACATCCATAACCATCACGCAGGGCACGTTCATCGACGACATTGACGTCAGCGAACTCTTGCCCACGTCGCCCACCACCATGTAGATGTGCCCAGTCTTGGGCGGGAGCAGGTAATGCTGAAGGCCCAGACCGTCATCGTACTCGCCGACCTGCTTCACCGTGGCATCCAGGTCCTCGTTCTTGCAGCCCTCGATCAGCCGTTCCGCAATGCCAACCGTGGCAAAGGCTGCCTCCATACTGCCGCCGTGCCATCTGTCAGCCATCCGGCTATCCATCGCCTCGGCCTGTTGCTTGATCTGCTTCTGTGTCAGGTAGACGTTCACGCTTGAGTGAACGTCGCGCAGGGCAATCGCGTTGCCGCTGGTCTGTTGTTTTTTCTCGTAATTCTCCAACAGTGTCAGCAACTCGGGGTTCTGGCTGGGGTTGCTGATCCAGCGCAGCATCGTCCACCGTGGATCTCCAGTGGACCTGGTTCCGCGCAGACGGGTGATCAGGATCGGGATCGCCTGCTCGATGTTCTCCAGCAAGCCCGCCTCATCGAAATTGATAAAGTCTCTCTCTCCACCCTGGATGCCGGTCGCGTCCCGGCCCACAGTCTGACAGACGAACGTGGAAGGGTAACCGGGGTAGACCTCAATAGTGACCGTTGGGTGCGGCTTCTCCTTCCACAGCGGGTTAGCGCCTCGGCTCTCCCGGATGAACCTGCGGAAAGCAGTATTGCCCGCCCACTTCTCGATCTCGGCCAGCATAAAGCTAGCCTGCTCGGTTGTGGGCGCTACGTTCAGAAACCGGAAGCCAGGCAGCAACGCGCAGCACATCAGGCCAAAGATAGCTGTGCCGGCGGTGTTGTGCGTCACTATGTAATCGTCAGTCACGTACAAGTCATCCTCTACATCGATGCACTGCGCTTCCATATCGCCAATGTACTCGACAGATGTAACCCGGCGAGTCGAATTATCAGCCTCAAGTGGCAAATGATACGATGAAAGTGAAGGAATAAAGCTGCACTGACGAGCAGAGAGCAATTCTCTAGTTTCCACCACCTGCCAATTGCGCTTACTACCATCGTCTACAAGCCACAAGTGTTCATTGTCAGCAGCGGTGGAACTGCCGTCGCTGAAAGTTACGCGGTAAATGGGGCGAATTCCCTGGGGATAGACTCCCAACACTTTTTTGGGCAAACCGTCTCGACCAACAACATAGTCGCCCTTCTGGATGTCTCCCATAGTCGTCCAGCCCTTTGGGGTTAGAATTTTCGCATCAAGGTTTTGCGCCTTACCCGTCCCGGTGCCTGTTATGGCAATGCCCAACGGAATGGAGGGAGCCAAGAACTCCCGTAGCCAGGGCAGCATTCTGAAGCCGTGGGGCAGCAGGAACAACGGCTCGTCGCCATAGTACACATAGTCCCAGGACACATGGATCGCCGTGTCTGTGCCATCCACCTCGACGAACATCTGGCTGTCAGGCTTGCCCAGGGAGGCCCACACGTCATAGAGCTGCCCGTATTGCTCTACCCTGTCCTCTGGAGTGTACCACGTGCCGGACTTGGGTAACTGAAAGTATGGCTCAGTGAAGATATCCCAGTTACCAGTCCTGAGCGTTTGGGCGAATATCTCGGTCTCTCGCGCTGTCAGTTCAGGCATCTGACTCACTCTTCTCCATTGGCACTAGGAACGTAACTGTACATTTGGCAACCTTCATCTCGAATACGACGTGAGTAGGATAGTCACACTCAACCCCGTTCTCACGAGCCTTGTCCACGCCAGCTTTGATCTCTCTCAAGACTTTTGATACTATTACGTCAAGCATCATGCTCCTGCGACAATGGAATTTCAAGTGGTACAATGTCCGCTTCGATGTCGTAAGCCTTTAGCCGGAAGTTTTGCGGGATCACTGTCAGAGTCAGCCGGGCCAGCGAGACTCCACTGACATCAAGTTGGGCACGGGTGACTCCGAGCACTTCCTTGCCCTCGTACAGAATAGATGCGGTCCCTCCGTGCCCCATCGGTATCCATATCTCCCACGGGGAAAAGCAAGTTCGGCGCTGCACCCGCACGAACGGTGTCCACATGTAGCCCTTCCAATAGATACGCTCACTGACAAAGAACCTGCCAGCCGCGTGCGCCCACTTGCCAAACGATAACCAGATCATCAATCCCCTCCTGTGCGGGTGCTATCTTCTGAAAATTCAGAAGATAGACTCTTACAACAGCGCCCTCGCCAGGGCACAGAGCACCATCGCAGCCAGGTACAGGACGGTGTCGTCACCGGCGCGAAACGGCGAGAACGCCGCGTTGACCTGCTTACTCAGTGCTAACAACATACGTCCCTCCCTCGGTGTATCTATTACAAATGTAATAGATAGCCCTACCCTAACAGTGCCTCCAGGCGGTTGTAGAACCGGGGCTTCCACAAACCCGATGGCGCACCCTCGCCAGTGTCCAACCATCCGGGGCAAGCTGTGCTACGCCAGTCCATATCTCCCGTGATCTTGTCTATTCCGTCCACCAAGGGGATGTCAGGGTTATTGATCAACCACACGCACACCCTGGCCGCCGCCTCTATCTGTACATCGGGTGGGGCATACTCGTGTAGTGCCCCCGCCATCCCGATAGATAGGTGGGTGTTCTCGTGGCCTGTGCAGTCGTGCCAGCAGCCTTCCGTCAGCGCGTTGCACAACAGCACCTCGCCAGTCTCTGTGATCCATATCGAGTACGGAATACTCGGACGCCCACCGCCCTTGTAGATGTACCAGTCAGCGAGGGCGTGCGGGCTGTTCCACCCGTAGGTGCCGTGGATAGTCGCATGGCTAATCTGGTCCACCCGCCGCTGCCACCAACCGTTTGCCAATAGTCCTGGGCAGTTGTAGTTGTGAGCCAGTTCGTCGATGATGACACGGTCCCAGGGATCATTTGTCACTGGAGGGTGAAGGGAGTCAAGCATAATTGCCATCGACTTGGCAAGAGAGGCCCATCCCTCGAAACTGCTGCCTTCTGCATAGACCAATAAGGGTTTTACCCATTCGGGTAATTTGTCACGCCAATTCTCCATTTCTCTAATCCTTTGGGTGGCCGCCCCACCCGTCGCCCTGATACACTACTCGAACTTTCCCAATACTACGCCCCGCCTCGTTCCTGCACCTTGGGCACGTGATCGACTCCGGGTTCTCCCCAATCCTATACTCCCGCACCAGGTCGGTCCCCTCGTTCTCGCACCCCTCCGTCCTGCACTTGTACGTGTACGCCGCCATCGCTCAATCTTCCTCGCAGTGGATGTACTCCTGGCACGAAGGACACCGTACCCCCATCGTGCCATCGGTGGGCAAGATGGTGTTGAACTCAAGGCTGCACCCTTCACACACCAGGGAGACCGTGGGCAACATCTCGCCCACGCCCCACTCGTCAATGTACCAAGTCACATAGTCGGTTAACCGGCTACGCTTCTCGTCCAGGTTATGCCCGTCCCACTCGTCGGTGTACTTGGGCCACTCCCCGACCATCGCGTCCTTGGGCAAGTGGTAACTCACCTGCCCCGTTGGCAAGTCCACGAACAACACCGGCCACTCCGGTTCGCTGGGATCTGTCTGTACCCCTACTTCCATCCCCAAGAGTTGGGCCATCCGTGCCATCGCCTGGACTGCCTGGTTCCGGTCCAGGTATGCTTCCTGTATCGTGCTACTTTGGTTCGTCAATGTTCCTCCTCCTACACCTTGTAATCACGTATTACGTGGGCCAAGTCAAGAATGCTATCGAATGTCAGTGTTCTGGCAGGCAAGCTGACATTCTTTTTGGTGAAGTCAACCGTTGCTGTTAACAGGTCATCATCCTGTGATGGGTCTGGCTTCGAGGACCAATCAGCGAATGACGGTGGTGGGGTTTTTCTCACCGGCACGCTTAGTCGATAATCGCACATTTCAAGACGAAAAAGCCGCTTGTCACGGCTCAACCGATCAGGAGGCTTCGGCTGCAAGTTGAATAGTTCGCATATCCAGGCAATCCCCACCTTCCCGACCAGCTCTTGCAATGCAGCAATATCGTCGTCACTCAATCCTGACATCTGTTCTTCCCCCTGTTCGTGATCGCGGCGAGGTGGGCAGCCCGCATATTCTCTGTAGGTAGTAGCTCCCACCTCGCCGCTCTATCACATTAGTGTATAAACGACACTTTTATACCACATGCACTATCATTTCGTCAAGGGTTTTGGAACGGAAATTCGGTATCAATTTTGGGGGAAATGAAAACACGGCGCTAAGAGGTAACGCCGTGTGTAGTATAAACTGTGTGGTGACTTGTATCAGCTACTCAGTGTGCCGTGTGTAGTGGAGGTGAGAGAGCCTCCCGCGCTTTTTGCGGGAGCGAGCCGCACTAACGGTTGAGCCATCTTGGAGTCTTTCTGTTAGATTCTTCTATCAAACTTTTTCCTACCGAGTACACTTTTTTAAGTCCCAACATCTGTTTCTGAATTTCTTTCGAGGCATAACCCTCATATTCAGTTTCTTGTGCTAGTCGAAGCATTGACAGAATCATCTCAACCGCATGATCAACACCGTCGTAGAATTCCAATACCTGTTGACTCATTTTTGCATTAAGAAAATAGGCAACTTCCCGATGCTTTGCAAAACGACTGACTGTGTGCTCTAAAGCAAGTAGGAAGTCTGGATCGGGTGCTTGGCTTCGTTCGTAGATTCTCAGTAAGGAATCTATTCTTGAAATGCAGTTCGGCAACTCGACCTTTAAGAAACGCTCTAATCGTGAACGTTTAGTGCGATGTTCATGCCATTCTGCGAACAACTTTGTAACAAATGTTGTGGCTACTGCGAGAACGGCTCCAAGCAAAACAGGCGTTGCTTCATCCCAGTTCATCGGTTATCTATCTTTCTTTGGCTTGCCCAAGCCGCTGGCTTGCGAATTGGATGATCGTTATTCGTACTCTCCCTACTTGGAGACTCCGGTCTGACGAAATGCGACACTGTTCGATTTTAGTGGATACAAAGCCACATCGGAGGCTGAGATGAAGGACGTTAGCAAGCTCTGATGCAAAAGAGAAATGCACTAACTGCATCCAACAGTGGGACCTTGACAATTTAATCAAAAACGGCCAAACTA
>JAAEPW010000416.1 GCA_024232355.1 Chloroflexota bacterium
ACAGTGTGACGAGTTTATCGCCCGCTACGCTCACCAGCGCCGTTTGCGTAAAGGCCGCGTGCTGCCTGGACGTGAACCGCCCGATTATCCCGAAGAGGCCTGGTGGGGTTTTGCCAACCTCTTCTGCCACTGGGTGGGGGGGGCGTCTACCGACTGCAGCGGAATGGGAAAAGGCCGCTCGTGGCGACGATGCTCGTCTCTATCCCTGGGGGAATGAATGGGATCTGAGCCGAGGTAACTTTATTCAGGCTGTAGATGCACCAGGACGTCCCCAAAATACCAGCAACGAGACGTGGAAGACACCGGTGGATACCTATCCTACGGGTGTTAGTCCATACGGGGTATGGGATATGGTGGGCAATGTAGCAGAGTGGACAATGACGGTGAGGCACGTAGATATTCGAGAGGGCCCGGTTGTAAAGGCTTACGATGTCAAAGACAGCGATCCCCCGTATTGGTTTCATAACAGGGTTACTCGGCAAATCACAAAGACTTTTTTCAGTGTTCCGGTGTATATCGGATTTCGACCGGTGAAGGACGAGTGGCAACAAGAGCATTGGCAAGGCTTTTGTGTTGATCGCAAGAAAGAGCCAAGAAAAGAGAACGAATAGGCGACAAACATCTAGAGCACCACACATTTTGGGGACAGGATTAAGGCAACCTACGGTTGCCTTAATCCTGTCCCCTTTTTCATAGTATAGGAAAGTATAAACGCTCCAAGCCCCGTCCCCGGGGCGGCGCCCCCGAGACGGGGGCTACGAGCGAAGCGAGATTTTCTTGTAGTATAGGAAAGTATAAAAGAGTAGTCGCGGTTTCTATACCGCGCGCTATGGAAAGCGCGGCTACGGCTGCGAAGCTTTCTTGTCGCACGAGTTAAGACTTTGTTGACTATCTCTTGAGCGTGTGCTATGATTCCGCCATTCAACATACCCTTTTACAGGAGAAAAAGCCATGCCCTACGATTTCGATCAAATCATCGACCGCCGCCACACGGAGAGTGCCAAGTGGCGGCGGTACAACAAGGACGGTTACGAGGATGTGCTGCCCCTGTGGGTGGCCGATATGGATTTTGTCTCGCCAGAGCCGGTGGTTCGTGCGCTTCAGGAGCGAGTGGCCCACGGTATCTATGGCTATGGGATGCCTCCCGACGACCTCAAAAAAGTGCTACAGGAGCGTATGGCTCGATTGTACGACTGGCACGTTGAGCTAGAGGATATCTATTTCACCCCTGGCGTGGTGAGCGGATTTAACCAGGTCTGCTATGCCATCGGCGAGCCGGGCGATGAGGTTTTGGCGGAACCCCCCGTGTACTATCCGATGCTGTTCGCGCCGGAAAATTCTGGGCGTGTGCTCAAAACCGTGCCCCTGGTCGAAAAGAACGGGCGATACGAACGTGATTTCGATGCCTTTGAGGCGGCGATCACCGAGCGCACCTCGGTCTTTTTGCTTTGCAGCCCCCACAACCCCGTGGGGCGAGTGTTTGGACGAGATGAACTGGAGCGCTTGGCCGAAATCTGCCTGCGCCACGACGTGGTGATCTGTTCCGACGAGATCCACTGCGACCTCGTGTTCCCCGGGTATTCACATATCCCAATGGCCTCGCTTTCTCCCGAGATCGCCGCGCAAACGGTCACGCTGTTCGCCCCTAGCAAGACCTTTAACGTGGCGGGGCTGTCCTGCTCGGTGGGTGTCATCCAAAACCCCGATCTGCGGGAAAAGGTGCTGAATGCTGGCAAGGGGTTGATCCCTCACCTCAACGTGATGGGCTTTGCGGCGGCTTTGGCCGCCTACCGCGACGGGCAGGAATGGCTGGACAAAGTGATGGTCTATATGGAAGCAAACTGCGACTATATGCTAGAGTACATCGCCGCTCACTTGCCCGGTGTCAAGTGCCAAAAGCCCGAGGGGACCTATCTGGCCTGGCTCGACTGCCGGGAAGCCGGCATCCCCGGCAATCCCCACAAGTTTTTCCTAGAGCAAGCGCGCGTAGCGTTGAACGACGGAGCTGCTTTTGGTGAAGGCGGCGAGGGGTTCGTGCGTCTGAATTTTGGCTGCCCGCGAGCCACCCTCACCGAGGCGCTGGAGCGGATGCGGAGTGCGTTGGACGCGCTTGGCTAATTGTCTACCGAGATGCTTTCCGTGACTCGGCAGACGTGCAGCGGAAAGCATCTCTTTTATTTCCAATCCAGTGGCACAAACAGGGCATTTCCCCCAGGTACAATATCTGCGACGGGCCACATCTCGGTCGTGCTCAGCCAGTAGGCGCCCGTTCGTAGATATATCTTGCCTTCTGGCGGCTCGGGAAAGCTGTGTCGTTGCACGACCACATCTCCGGTTTCCAGTGTCGGGGCCAAGACTCCCAGCCCGTCGGCTACGCCTAATACGGTTCCATCTTGGGCAAGTAAATGGGCCATAATAGATAGAGGAAGGTCAATCGGCCCTTTTGTGACCTGCCACCAGGTTTCTACGTCTAGTGTTTCCCCTTGAGAATAGGCCGCTGCGCCTAGGAAAGTGAGTGGGCCGTCCAGGGGCAGGGGGGCTGTGTGAAAGCTGGCATTGTCTAAAATGGCTAGAGGTGCATCGGCAGGAGCCACGTGGGCTTTTAGTAACGGAGGGGCAAGCGCACGAGCACCTTCCCATTCATAAAGGACAAACGCTGGTAGCCGCCTGTATTCGGATTGGCGATAAGCCAATGGGACATCTTTTAAATGTCGCATTGCAAAGTCGTCTATTGGTATGGCGGGGTCGAGATAGATGTGTTCTCTGAGTGTTTCTGGCCGTAGAATCTCTCCGTGGAGGGCATACGCTCCGCGCGTCTGACCGCCACCTGGATAAACCCAACTTTGGCTACAGTCAAAGCCAACCGTGCGCAGGTCAATTCCCTCAAAGCCCTCGGCAATGGTCATTTCGTCCAACGGAATGGTAGGGATCGTGCACTGCATTAGCCAGGCTGGAGCCGACGCGGCATCCACGTGATAGTAGAAAAGGGTGTGAGCGATCATAGCGTCGGGGCGGTGGTATCGGAACCAAGAATAGTTGTCCGGATCAGCCAAATATTGCCCGCTGAGCGTGTTCCCACTGATCACGTAATCCCCTGGTTCTGGAAACAGCCAAGGGCTTGGGGGTGGCTCAGATACCCGGCGCAGCGGTGGCAGAGGTGTGTTCCATGCATCATAAGGTGTGATGCCCGAATAGCCCTCAGGCCCCGAGTAGCTATAGTTGAGCGATTGTTCATCTCGAAACGCTCGCAGCGCTTTCCACGCTTGCCCCCAATCGGTGTTCGAGTCTGCCAGGTACCGCCAGCCGTTCATCGAGCCGCCGACCAGTTCGTTAAAAAAGGCAATGCTGTGGGGATAGACCCACATCGTACCAACAACGTACCAAAGACTTAGTATGACGATGCTCCATCGCCCAATCTGACGCGATCGTTTCCATATCCATCCGATGCCGCCAGCTATCGTCAGATACAACATTGGGTGAATGGGAAGTATGTGCCGATATCCCAGGTTGGGACCTCGGGTTATAGCCACAATTACGTATGCGATGGAGAACAGGCCACCAAGTTCTAGTTTTTGCCACCGCCGTCGTTTGCGTAACAATGCCCCCATGGTGAGAGGTAAAGCGATGAGCAGAGGTATCGGGTTCTTGATCAGGGACGCTAACGGAAAGTACCATAGCCAGGGCACGATACGTTCTTTTCCCAAAACAATCGCCGTATGCACGCGTGCAGGATCTGCGTGGTAGAGCAGGCCGATCCAATGCTTGGGAGCCGGTACAGGAATCGGCGACCATCCGGGTATCGTGCCCACCGAAAAGCCATACATGCCCCACCATACAAGCAGGGTGAGCAAACCCACAGATAAGAGATGCAGCCAGATGAGGGGGGTGGTGCGCCGGCGATACCCAACACTAACTGCCCAACATAGCCCAACGCCAACCCACAAAACACCCGAGCTTTTGGCCAACATTGTCATACCCAGAACCAGCCCGGCACCGACAGCCCGTCTCCAGCCAGGTGACCGGGACCATCGCCACAAAAGGTACAGTCCCAATGTCCCCAAGGTTATGACGCCGACGTCATTGCCCGCCAACCGACCGTGAGCCAGGAGGGTGGGATCAAAAATCAATATGCTCAAGGCCAAAAGTCCGCCCCATTTTCCCCAGAGGTCCGCACCCCAACGATATACCACTGCCGCCAGCAGCATTGTTAGCAAAATTGCCTGTGTTTGTGCCGCAACCTGGGAGCGTTCCAGGGTCTCTTTGTCCGCGTCTAAAAACGATGCAAAGGATTCGATATATTGCAGGTAATTTTGACCCCATCCGTCCAGTGTTTCCAAGGGAATATCTGGGTCACCCACATAAACCGGCAAGGCCAACCAAGCGTCTACTAGCAGAGGGTGTCCACGCAGGGGAATGGTCCAGGTTGCGCCTCGTGCCAGAAAGGCATAGCCCGACGTGATGTGCGAGGGTTCATCAAATGTGAAGAAAAGCTGTCGTGCGCCGAAAGAAAGCAGTGAAAACAGGATCAACAGAAAACAACAGGCAATGAACAAGGGCCAATTTGGATTTGGTGCTTTTGTTTTTTTTGGAGAAAGTTTTCCCATCATTATCTTTACAACTCGGACAAGCCGGAATCAAAAATGATGTGGCGTAGCAGTGTGCTACGACCTCCATAGTATAGTGTATATGATTTATCGATGCATCGGACACATGGGTGATTTTGTTATTGGACATGTGTCCAGTTTTTCCTTGATGGTGGCTTGTGTGCTAATTATGTGATAGAATCTCTTTTATGCTCATAATTCTTGGCGTGTGCTGATTCGCAGCCTCTACTCGCTACCGTTCCACTGAATGGGCATTGTTCTGCCCTCCACCCGGTTCCTGAATTTGACTGCAGGATACCCCAAGAAGAGGGCGCCAAAAATACGGTCACGCTTTTGTAAACCCAAGAGTTGCCTGGCGGCTCTGCTTTTGTCCATAAAAATTGGACCATTTCCCCATAAACAACTCGCGATCCCTTTGACCTGTGCATAGAACGTCATATTGGCCAAGGAGTATTGGGCGCTGTCCACGGAAAGTGGGATCCGCTTGTCACCGATGATAAAAACGATGGCTGCGGGATGGTGGAAGGCGAACCCTCTTTCCAGCGAGTTTTCGATCTTGGGTTTGTTTAGCAAGTATTCTTGCGAGTTTCCCATCATCCGTGCAAGAATGCCCACGATCTTGGGCCTATAAGCGACATTATATATCAGCGTGATAAATCGCAAAAGTATCCGGTCGAGCGTCTGGATGATCTCTTGGTTATCCACCACGATGGCACGGAATCCATAGTTGTGAGTTGGCGCATAGATGCCATAGCTGACGATCTCTTCAAGGAGCGCGCGGTCGATCCTAGTCTTTTTCCAAGCTCTGATCGACCGTCTCTGTTTGAATAGCTCATCGAGTTGATCTGCTGAAGGTATACGCGCTTTGTCAAAGGCGGTGGGCGGTACGCTGTCCCAGGAAAGCGCCTGTTCCCGGCAGATGGCTACGCATTGCGTGCACGTGCTGCAGAATTCATAGTTGATGCTCACAGCACTATTGGTTAACGATATACATCCCTCATGACAGATCTTGACGCATGATCCACATCCTGTACATCTATCTTTGTCCACAGTGACCATTTATCTCCCTCACTTTGCTCTCGCCGTCGTAGAACCGATCAAACCCAAGCGTTCGGCCAAAACGCAGCTTTCCATGTCGTAAAAGTCACCAGCGCCGAACAAGGTCTTGGGAAGATGTCCGTGCAACTCTTGCCAGACTAGTCCGTCGGCGCGGAGCCACGTCGTGAACGCCAGCGCGAGAATGCCCAGTGGTATGGCCTCATCCTGTAGAGCCGCTCTCATCCACATCAATGCTCTTTGTACAGGTGGGGGAGGTTGTTGATATTGGGGAGGGATGGTCAGACAATTGGCCTCGTGCGCGGCCAACAGCACCCGAACCATCGCTCCCATACTGCGCAACACCGCGCCTTGAAATCGCTGACCTTGTTCCTCGGACATTTCGACGTTGTCGGTAGTAGCGCCGTACATTAGGGCGTGCGCTTCCGGGTGTGCTACTGCCCATCCGCGGTAGGCGTGCATCAGTGCCAGAAACCGACCGCCGTGGTCTTTTTTCGCCAAGTCCACGGCCGAGTTCTCCAGCGCTTTACCCATCGAGTCGTACGCATCGACGATGAGGGCGATGATCAGCGCGTTGCGATTTTTGAAATACCGGTAGAGTGCGGGGGGCGTCATACCCATTGCGCGGGCAATCGCGCCAAGCGATAGGTTGGTTGCGCCGTCCTTGGCGATCTGTTGGCGGGCGGTAGCTTTGATCTCTTTAATCGTTTCTTGGCGGCGTCGCTGCCGCCGGTCTGGTGTTTGTCCCATATCGTTACCTCTCGTTATTTAGTTAATGATATTAACTTTTGTGACTATTATAAACTGTTATGGAGGGTTTGTCAAGAGCATTTTTCGCTGCAAGGCTGCTCTGGGGGCGGGACATTGATTGAGCAGTAACGCTTTTACTTCCTCTTGACAACTTGGCAATCTGCGGTATCCTTCCTCCGTTATGTTTTACGATCAAGCTGAAATCTATGTCAAAGCGGGTGATGGAGGCGACGGATGCGTCGCCTTTCGACGCGAGAAATATGTGCCCTATGGCGGGCCGGCAGGCGGAGATGGTGGCAGGGGGGGGGATGTCCTGTTCTATGTGGACGTGCACCTCAACACCCTCTATCGCTTTAGCCGGAATCGCCACTTTCGGGCCAAACGAGGTATTCACGGGCAGGGCAAAGGCCGGCATGGTGCTGCCGGAGACACTCTGCGTGTTCCCGTGCCGCCCGGCACCATTGTGTACGACGCCGATACTGACGACCTATTGGGAGATCTGACCGAACCGGGCGAGGAATTGATCGTGGCGCGGGGCGGGCGCGGAGGCAAAGGGAACGCTCGCTTTACTTCCTCTACCAACCAGGCTCCCCGCATCGCCGAGCACGGTGCTCCTGGTCAGGTGCGTAACCTGCGGCTGGAACTCAAGCTACTGGCCGATGTCGGTTTGGTGGGGCTGCCCAATGCGGGCAAGTCTACCCTGCTGGCGGCGGTTACTGCTGCGCAGCCCAAGATTGCGCCTTATCCCTTTACGACTCTCCAGCCTAACTTGGGCGTCGTCGTGCTCGACCCCCAGACCGAATTCGTCTTGGCCGACATTCCGGGCCTCATCAAGGGCGCATCGGAGGGTAAGGGACTGGGACACGAGTTTCTGCGTCACATTGAGCGCACGCGCGTGCTGATCCATCTGATCGATGGCCTCTCTGTCGATCCGCTGGTCGATTTCGCCACCATTAATCACGAATTGGAAGCTTTTGGTCATGGCCTGCCGCGCAAACCTCAACTGGTTGTCCTCAACAAGATGGATATGCCCGAGGTGCGGGAGCGTTGGCCGGAGATCAAAGCGGCGCTCAAAGCACAGGGCCATTCAGCAGTGGCGATCTCTGCCCTGGCGCGGGATGGCACGCGAGACCTGCTCTACCGCGCGGCACAGATGTTGAGTGATTTTGTGGAGGAAACCTTGCCCCGTGAAGAAACATTGCCCGTCTTCCGGCTCAAAGATGACGATGAAGTGTTCACCGTCGAGTGGGAAGAGGATGGGTGGCGGGTGCGCGGCGAGCGGGTGGAGCGGCTGGCGGCCATGACGATCTGGAACTTGGAGGAGGCCGTATTCCGTTTCCAACGGACACTGGACCGTATGGAAATCTCTGCTGCCCTGGAGCAAGCCGGCGTGCAGCCGGGCGATGCTGTGCGCATCGGCGACAAAGAGTTCGAGTGGGAGGAATAATGGCCCCCGAACTAACAGTCGTGGTGCGGCCGGCCACCGTTCAGGATATGCCCCGCGTAGGTGACATCCTGGCCCAAGGGTTCGGTGACAAGTTTGGCATCGTCTTTGGCCGCCGGGTGAACCGTGCTCCTCGTGTCTTGGCACAACTAGAGCGACTAAAACTCGAACGTGGATTATCCACGTTCTTTGTGGCTGAGGCGGACGGGCGAGTGGTCGGTGTGATCGAATTGTCGGGACGGCGAGAGCACTGGACCGACTCTTGGCGGCAAATACGGACCTTGTGGCGGAAAATCGGCCTCTTGTACACCTTGCGGGCCGTCGTTGGGTTTCTGTTGCTGTACGAAGCGGATCCCGGCGATGAGAACACGGTCTATGTCAGCCAAATCGCTGTAGCCCACGCATTTCGTGGCTGTGGCGTTGGGCGCAAGCTACTGATGCGGGCCGAATCGTGGGGACGCGCACGAGGGCAGCAGAATCTGGCCCTACACGTGGCAGCCACCAATCGCGCCCGACATTTGTACGAACGGTTTGGCTTTGAATTAAAAGAACGCAGCGAGGAATGGGTGACCGAGCGGCTATTCGGTATCCGTGCCTGGCTGTATATGGTAAAGAACAGCGAGACCAAATTGATCTAGGAGGAATAGTAAAAGTGATGTTATCTTTGAAGCATACGATGATGCTAGCCGTAATTATGATGTTATTGATCGGATGTGGTGGGCCGGTCACGCCCAATCCTGACGAAATTGCGACTGCGGTGGCTGTGGCACTGGCTACACAGAATGCGCAATCGACCATTAACGCGATCGCCAATTTTACACCCTCACCGACTCTTACCTCCACATCAACCCCAACCTTGACGCCATCTCCTACCTCAACCTCGACACCAACTCGAACCCCGCGTCCTACTCGGACCCCAACTTTGACCCCAACCCTGACGCTTACACCCACAAATACTCCGGCCCCGACCACCGAGTCTGTTCAGGCACGGGCGGTAGCACCGCCAGCGCCGCCAACGGGCCAAAATTTGCTCGAGAACCCCAGTTTTGAGGAACCCTGGCCGGATCACTCGCCTCCAGGATGGCTGCGTGCTTTTACCGGCTCGGGCTTTGATCTGGGTTCCAATGCTTATGCGGGTTGGAATCACTCTGGCATAGCTAGCTTGGTCATGCTGCCAGAGATCCACCGTCCGGTCATTGCACACCAGCATATTCATGGCGCTGTGCCTGGTACTACGTATCGCTTTGGCATATGGGCCAAGCTTTGGTCGAGCACCGGAGAGGATCGTACTGTCTCAGAAAACCCGGATCCTGTTGATATCTGGGTATGCATCAGTACCTATGGCAGCCGCGATAATCCCTGGAATGCCGAAAGTGCCGTTTGCTCCTCGCCAGCTCGTCCCTATGACGTCTGGCAGTACCTTCTCATAGATGCTGTAGCGCAGGAAGAGCACCTCGTCGTGTCCATGATTATGGTACAGTATGCGGATAACATCCGCAATATAGCTATTTGGGATGATGCTTCATTGACAGTAGCGCCGGTGGTTGCCACACGAACCCCGATGCCCCCTAGCCGTCCTACGCGATCTGTCCCCTCGTACTTTAACGCCAACGCACTGTACGACGCCATGCTCCAGGCCCGATCTAACCTGGAACAGATGGGTGGACAGCTCGACCGGACGGGTCCCAATAAATCGCAGGATTGTATCGCATATATCGGTTGGTACGATAGCTTGCTGACGTCTCCAGTGTACGATGGCGTTCCCGCTGAATGGGGTGGTGTCTATGCTGATTATTTGTGGGCTGTCGAGCATCTGTTGGCTACTTCGGGTAGCATTGCGGACGTTTGCGTCGGCGGCGGTGATACCTTGACCAACATGGAGTACAATCAAGGGAGAACGGGCATTAACGAATCTCTAGATCGGCTGTACCCGGCCGTCGATACGGCTGCCGCGATGCTGGGGCGATAGCTCGGACATAATGATCCAAGTAGAACAACTATTGCGCCAAGGCTAGGGCAGGAGAAATTGTGACAGTCAAACTAAAGCATACGCTGATGCTAACATTGATTGTGTTGCTGTTGGTCGGTTGTGGAGAACAAACCACACCGACACCGTCCGCGACCCTTGAACCGACCAATACACCGACTGCCATGCCAACAAACACCCCGATGGCGACGCCGACGGACACACCAACTCTTACTCGCACACCTACATCGACCCCAACTCCTACCAATACCCCTACCCAAACACCCACGTCCACTGAGACACCGACCGAGACGCCGACCGTTGCCCCCGAGCCAACCCAGGCTCCGGCAGCAGCAGCACCAGCAGCGCCACCTCCGCCCCCGCCGGCAGGTAACAACTTGCTGGCGAATCCTAGCTTTGAGGAGCCTTGGGGAGATGTTGTGCCTCCGGGATGGGGGGCCTTCTCTCAGAATATCCCGGGGCGAGGCTTTGGGACCAATAATGATCCTACCTGGGTTCATTCTGGCGCGAACAGCTTGATCTTGGCTCCTGGCGAACGTCCCCTTGTCACGCAACAACATGTTTATGGTGTCGTACCCGGTGTCACTTACCGCTTTGGCGCGTGGGCCCGACTCTGGTCGAGCATTGGGGAAAACCACGAGATCTCGGAAAATCCGGCCCCAATTGATGTATGGGTGTGCCTCAACACCCGTGGCAGCCTCGATGACCCTTGGGACACTGAAAGCGCCGTTTGCTCCGCGCCAGGCCGTCCCTACGACACCTGGCAGTACTTTTCGTTGAGTGCTGTGGCGCAAGAGGAACATATCGCTGTGTCGCTGATCGTACTGGCGCACGCCGGGAACGTTCACAACATGTCTTTCTGGGACGACGCTTCGCTGACGGCGGCTACCGCGAGCGCCACCACGACGCCAGTTCCGTCGGCAACGCCCCCGCGCCCCACGCGGCCTGGCCCTGTTCCCTTTGAGGCCAATGCGCTATACGATGCCATGATCCAGGCGCGCTCTGACATGGAACAGATAGGTGGCCTGCTCGACCTGGCAGTGCACGGTCAATCAGGAACCTGCGAGTCTTATATGGGCTGGTACGATAGCTTGGTGAGGTCTCCTGTATACGACGGTGTACCCTCCGAATGGGGCGGTGTCTATGCCGAATATCTGTGGGCCGTCGAGCACATGGTGGAGAAAGCCAGTCCCATCACGGCCGTTTGTCTTACTGGCGGCGGTGGCCTGAGCAACTTGGAGTACGGCGTTGGCAGAGTGGGTGTCAACGAATCTTTGGAACGATTATACCCGGCCATAAACACAGCCGCAGCGATGCTAGGGCGGTAGCGTGGACGGGACGATGCGCGCATTGGGTATCCTGGGGGGAACCTTTGATCCTCTCCACTGCGGTCACCTAGCCCTGGCTGAGAACGCGCGCGTCCAACTTGGACTTGACGGTGTACTCTTTGTCCTGGCTGGACAGCCGCCGCACAAACCGGATCGCCCGATTGCGACTGCTCACCATCGCGTGGCGATGATCGAGGCGGCTACCGCTCACCATCCTGCGTTCGCCGTTTCCCGCGTGGACTTGGATCGTCCCGGTCCGCATTACACCGTAGACATGCTGGCCCTGTTGCGGCAGGATCACCCGGAAACCGAGTTGTTCTTTTTGATGGGAGGCGACAGTCTGGCCCAATTCCTTACCTGGCGTGACCCGGCTGGCATCGTGCAGCAGGCACGGCTGGTTGTGATGCGGCGTCCGGGCCACACAGCAGACATGGAAAGACTGGAGCAAACCATTCCAGGGGTTCGGGGACGGCTAGCTTGGCTGGACGTGCCGCATCTGGGCATCGCATCATCCGACCTGCGTCGGCGCGTCGGCGCGGGATTGCCGTTGCGCTACTTGGTTCCACGCTCGGTGGAGACCTATATCCGCGAGCATCACTTGTATACGGGAGAATCCGAATGAAGCGTATTTCTTGGCTTGTACTCGTTTTGCTGTTCGTCGTTCTCCTGCTGACCGCCTGCAATGGCGAAAAAAGTACCGAGACTGCGCCGACGTCTACCCCCGGTGCGCCGCCCACGGTCGCGAGCGTGGCAACGTCTATTCCGACCCCATTGCCAGACGACGCTACGACCGCCGCCCGCATCCGTGCCCGTGGAAAATTGATCGTCGGTGTGCGCTACGACCTGCCGCCTTTTGGCTATATTACCGACGAGGGAGATGTGGCCGGTTTTGGTGTGGATATGGGGCGCGAGATGGCCCTACGCTGGCTGGGCAATGCCGATGCGGTTGAATTCCTCCAAGTGCGTTCCGACACGGCCATTGATCGTTTGCAAGCGGGCCACGCTGATATCATCATTACCTCTCTCATTCACACGCAGGACCAGGAGGCGGGGGCCGACTTTAGTCAGCCCTACTTTATGGACGGTCACGCCCTGCTGATGCGGTCTGCGGATGCTGCCGTTTTTGGTGGGTTGGAGAACTTGCAGGGGCGAACGGTAGGCGTTGTGGCGTGGGAAGGGGTAGACGACGTGCTGGCAGCATCAGTGCCGTTCACTCTCACGTTCCAAAACTATGATCGCTTTGACGCGGCGGTGGGAGGATTGGGCCTTGGAGAGGTAGACGCCGTGGCTGACCTGCGCCACCGTCTTTTCTGGGGGAACCGCATGTTCCCCGAAACAGCCATCGTTGGGCAGCACACGTCGGCCTCGGTGGCCTTTGTCTTTGTCCAGAACGATCCTTTTTTCGCCGATTTGGTCAACCTGACTTTTCAAGAGATGGTGGCCGATGGCGCGTATGCCGAATTGTACAGTCGTTGGTTCGGGATCGAGTTCCCACTCAACGTCGAGCGCTGGTCTGGGGCGGAGGTTCCCTCTCTGGCGGATGCGCCGATCGTGGCGAGTGTGCCTGATACCATCTCTGCTATCCAATCGCGGGGGCGGCTGGCTGTGGCTATGCCCATCGATCATCCGCCCTTTGCTTACACAGACACGCTCGGTTCGCCCGTCGGCTATGAGGTTAACCTGGTGCAGCGGTTGGCTGGTCGTTGGCTGGGCGATGGCGCGGCGGTCGATTTCATCACCACGACGGTCGAGATGGGCAGAGAGATGTTGCTGGCAGGCCAAGTGGATATGTTGATCGGGGGATTGGAGCACACTTGTGCCGCCGAGTTGGAGATGGACTTTGGTCTGACAACCTATATGGCGGGCGAGGGGTTGTTGCTCTGGGCCGGGACACCGGTCACCGACCTGCTTGATCTGAATGGGCAGCCGATTGCGGTGGTTGAGGGAAGCCAAGAGGTGGTCCAGGCGGCGGCAGACGCTGTGGGCGTCCAACTGACCCTCATGGTGCGACCGTCGGTCGAGTCGGCGATTGCGCTGCTAGAAGGCGGATACGCGGTGGCAGTGGCTGGCGATCGAGCCGATCTGCTAGGCCCAGCCTACGCGACGCCAGGTATAGGCGTGCTTCCGTTGCGGCTGGACCACGTGCCGCTGGCGTTGGGGCTTCCGGCTGGCGATTCCGCCTTTCGCGATCTGGTCAACCTGACGTTGCTGGCGATGAAGGCCGAAGGCGAATTTGACGCCTTGTACTTTGCCTGGTTCGACGATCACCCACCGGCGCTGGAAGCCTGGCCTGGTACACCTTACCGGGCCTTGCATCTGGATGTTGCCATCCAGCCAGAGGGCTAGTCTTGGCGAGGTTGGCCCCGCTGTAGATCCTTGACCGGCATCTTGACCTGACGTCGGCACTTGGGGCATTCCACGTTATAGTGTTTGACGTGGCTCTCTTTTATCTCTTCGATAGCGGCCGTTACTGCTTCTCGGCTTAGAGTGAACATAAAGCTGCATCGTTGGCATCGAACTTGCATAATTTTACTCTCCTTGTTGAACATCACTATTCTAATCTCATCAAGAGACGAGAACCAGACCTGGCAGGTCTTTGAGCCTTGATGAGACTGGTACTATTCTAGTCGAATGGTGTCAGATTGGCAACTGTGCTGGCGGGTGGGCAAGTGCCTGTATAACCGGGCCGAATTTGCCACCACTCGTTGCACGAACGCGTATCCATAAATGCGCCCGTGTCCACGATAGCCACGACGATTTCTGTCCCTCGTGCCGTGCCCAAAGGCTGATCAGCGGAGAGGGTCGGCAAGTCGTACGAGTAGCTGGGAAAGACGTAGCGCCAGCCGCTAGGATCGTCGAGTTGATTGTACAACACCAGCAGATTGGGGTCGGTACAGATATTGTCCACGTGGACGGTATAGCCGGGCGCACCGGCGCTATCCTCACGAGCGTATTTGAGGGCGATAGTGTCCTCATCCGCATAGAGCACAATGACCTCCATCCCACCACCAATATCATATTCGGACGTCGGTGCGTGTATCGTCTCCTTTGGTATCGTTTGCATACTGAGGGCTGTGACTGGCCAATCGGTGATGGGACCGCCACGAAAGCCTGGTGTGGGTGAGGTCATCCAAATCCAATTGTAAACTCGATAGAAACTGTTCAACGTTGGAACGCGATATGGACTGAACAGGGTCGCGAGTTGCGGCGGTTGGGTCGGGTCGTCCGAGCCATAGTTGACCAACTCGTGTTGCAGGTCGGGATCTGTGTTGGGCGTATAGCTGCGCAAATCGAGATTTTTGTCGGCGTGGTTGTAGGCTGGTCTAACGGGGTCATCCCGATCGTATTGATAGGCTGTCCCGCTGGCGTATTGATTGGTCGAGGTCGTTGGGCAGCTCACTGTGACGGTCTGAACGTTGCTCCACGCGCCATAGCCCCAGGTGTTTTGTCCTCGCACGCGGTAATAGTATGTTCCCGGCAGGGTGCCGCTCACGGTGCAGGATGGCTGCGTGGTCGCGCAAACCTCGCTCAGACCGGTGGTGAACGCGGTGTCGGTTGCCTCTTGCAGCGTGTATGTGATGGGCAAGTGTATGGTCTGCTCTGTCCAACTCGCGATATAGTTGTCGTCGTTGTCCGCATTGTCGATCGGGTTCAAGGTGGGTTGGTAGGGCAGCGGGGGCCAACCTTTCGTCACCAATGGCAAATAAACGATTGGCACCATAGACGCGTACAAGGCTGTACCCGTCGGGCCCTCGTCTGTGGTGACCTCCACCTCGTTGACCAGCGGCCCGGTGTGATCTGCCTCGACGGTAACGACGACTTGTTCTGTCCAACTGCCGCCTACGGTGATACTGGCTGTCCAGGTGATTCCAACCGTCTGCGTGGTTCCTGGCGTGCCGCCGGGCAATATCAGCGTTCCGCCCGACGTCTCGACCAAAACGACAGAAAGAGGCAGTATATCGGTGATGGTGGCCGTGAGGGTCACGCCACTGGTGTTGGTGACCTGGATAGTGTACGTCAGCCGATCGCCGGGCCACACCGGGTTGGGAGTGGCCCACTTGGTCACGATCAGACCGGTCTGGTTGGCGCCGATGTGGTGAGCGGCGTCTACGGCAGCGTGGGCCACGGGCGGTGTCGCATCCAATATCCACAGCAAGAGCAATGCCAGGCTCAGACCCAAGACTAGGGCAATGGTTGTTTTTTCAATCACGTGTTTCATCCTGCACCTCCTATGGTGAGATAAAGGGAAAGATCAACGACATTAACACTCCTGCCGCGACGACCGACGCCACTTGCCCGGCGGTGTTCGCGCCGAGGGCGTGCATCAGGATAAAGTTTTGGTTATCCTCTTCCCAAGCGACTTGCTGAACCAGTCTGCCGCTCATCGGGAAGGCACTGATGGCCGCTGCTCCCACCAGGGGGTTGATTCGCCGCCCGGAGAGCACGCAGACCAGTTTGCCAAAGGCGATGCCGCCAATGGTGTCAAAGGCAAATGCCACCAGCCCCAGCAGCAGTACTTTGACGGTGCCCCAGTTCAGAAACGTCGCGCCCTGCATCGTTGAGCCGATGACAAGGCCCATAAAGAGGGTGACGGTGTTGGCGATCGCTTCCTTTGCGGTACGGCTGAGACCTTCTACCACGCCCGACTCTTGGAGCAGGTTGCCCAGCATCAGTGTGGCGATGAGGGGCGCGGCCTGCGGTAGGAATATCCCTGCCAGCAGCGTCACTGCGATAGGGAAAATGATCACCGCTGCCTTGGAGACCGGGCGAGGCGTGTACTCCATTCGGATCGACCGTTCCCGTTTGGTGGTAAAGAGCCGCATCAGTGGCGGCTGGATGATGGGGACCAAGCTCATGTAGGAGTAGGCGGTCACCGCGACGGCTGCCGCCAGCCCCGGCGTATCAAAAAGGTGCTCTAGCCGGGAGCCTACATAGATTACTGTCGGGCCATCAATTGCGCCGATGACGCCGATGGCGGTTGCTTCGGCCAAGTTAAAGTTGAGCAGGGTGGATAGAACCATCGTGACAAAAATGCCCAAGCAGCCCATCGCCCCCATCAGGACAAAGATAGGCTGGCTTAACAGCGGCCGCATGTCCATCATTGCGCCCACGCCGAGAAAGATCAGGAGGGGAAACAGTTCCGTGTCTATACCCGCCCGCTTGAGCACGCCGAACAGTCCCTCTGGCCCCATCATATAGGCCGAGACGGGCAGGTTTCCCAGCATGCAGCCAAATCCGATGGGCAGTAGCAGTGTCGGTTCGTACTCTTTGGCGATAGCCAGGTACATCAGCAGGCCCCCGACGAGCACCATGATGGCTTGTTGCCATGTGATGTCCAACAAACCGCCCAAAAGTCCACTCAGGTCAATTCCACTCATGGCGATCTCCTCTCACTCGGTCAAGTCCAACAGCGTCTCTCCATAGGCGACCCGGCGTCCCTCGGCGGTGTGGATCGTGCCAATGGTGCCTGCGCGGGTGGCGCGGATGATATTATCCATCTTCATTGCTTCGATGACGAATAGTTCGTCGTTCGGGGCGACTTGTTGGCCGGGTTGTACCTTGATGGATTTGACCACGCCGGGCAAGGGGGCTGTGACTATGTTGCCCGCCGGCGCAGCTTTTCTCAAGTCGGGCGTTGTGGGAATAGTTGTATCTTTTTCCAACTTTACTTTTGTCACTGCGGATTTGGATTCCACGTCTATGGTAAAAGTTTCACCATTTACCTCTACTTGCACTTGCTGCTGGCGTGGATCGTCCAGCACCTTGACGTCGAACGTGTGTCCTTCAAGCGTGATTCGATATTGTTTCATCGGGCTCTTCTCCTGTGTAGGTTCAACAGCCGGTGGCGATGATATTGCTGCCAAGCGCTTGAGACGATCTTTGTCTGGGGTGAGATGATTGGACCGGATTCCAGTTCAGTGCGAGCCAGTGCGACCGCGATCGCTGCTGCTCGTCGTTTGAGGCTGTCCATCCGCTGTTCTTCGGCATCAGGCTGGCTCTTGGGGCGCAGCGCGATGTTGGTGATCCACGTCATCAAATACATCAACGCATAGAGCAGGGTCAAGGCCAAGAAAAGCATCAACATACCAATGCCAGACACGACAAGTGAGATGATGATCGGGTTATCCATTCGGTTTATTGTTCTCCCTGTCTAGATGGAGCAGGCCCAATGCTACGACGGCTGCCCACGGCAATGATTTGAACTCGCTATCTGCAATCGCTGCCTCTATTTCGGAACGAGTGAGAAGCAACAGTTCTTGCTCTTCCAGGTCATCGGCGTCAGGCTCAGACACGCGGTGAGCGCCTCGGGCCAGGAAAAAGTGAGCTGTGCCTGCGCCTCGGTTGCCGTCCACGCCATAGTGCCCCAAACTGGTCCACTCGGATGCTTGGTAGCCGGTCTCTTCGAGCAGTTCGCGTTGTGCTGCATCCAGCGGGTCTTCATCAGGTTCGAGGAGTCCGCCCACGGGTGCCAGCGATGTTCCCTCTACGCTGTACTTTGTCTGGCGAAAGCAGAGAAACTCGTTGTTCTGTGTTACAACCAAGATATTGACATAGTCGGGCGTGATGACCCAGGGCCAATCTGAAATGACGCGACCGTCGGGCAGTTCGACGGTGTGACTTTCCACGACCAAGAACTTGCTGTGGTCTAGAATAGTGCGGCGAGAAAGGGTTTTCCAAGGTTGCATAACAAAGTTTCTCCTGTTTCTACAATGGCATATTCCCATGTTTCTTGGGAAGCGGTGTGGCCTGCTTGTCGCGCAAAAAGTCCAAGGTGGCGATCAGTTTGGCCCGTGTCTCGCTGGGTAGGATCACGTCGTCCACATGACCGCTGGATGCTGCTGTGTAGGGGCTGCCAAATTGTTCGCGGAACTCGGCGACGAATTGTCCTCGTACCTCCTCGGCGTTTTTCTCTTCCGCCAGTTGTTTCCGGTAGAGAATGTTGACCGCGCCATCCGCACCCATCACGGCGATTTCTGCCGTGGGCCAGGCGTAGACCATATCGGTGCGGATGTGCTTGCTGCTCATCACGATGTAGGCCCCGCCATAAGCTTTGCGGGTGACGACGGCGATCTTTGGTACCGTCGCTTCCGAATAGGCGTAGACGATCTTGGCCCCGTGACGGATGATGCCACCGTGTTCTTGCACCGATCCGGGCATAAAGCCGGGGCAGTCCACAAAGGTGACCAGGGGGATATTAAAGGCGTCACAAAAACGGACAAAGCGGGCGATCTTGTCCGAGGCATTGATGTCGAGTACACCGGCCATCTGGGCAGGCTGGTTGGCGACCACGCCCACCACCTCACCGTGGAAACGGGCAAAGCCGACCACCGCGTTGGGGGCAAAGCGGGCGTGCACTTCAAAGAAACTGCCCAAGTCGGATATGCGGGCGATGGCTTCTCGAATGTCGTAGGGCTGGCTGCCATCGGGCGGCACCAGTGTGTCGAGTGCCGGATCGGCGCGGGTTGGATTGTCGGCTGATTCGGTGCGTGGGGGGGGATCTATGTTGTTTGGGGGCAAGTAGCTGAGCAGTCGTTTGGTGGTGGTCAGAGCCGCGTCCTCGTCGGTGGCCACAAAGTGGGCCACGCCGCTGACGCTGGCGTGAGTCTGTGCCCCGCCCAGCGTATCAAAATCTACCTCCTCGCCGGTCACCGTCTTGATGACTTGTGGCCCGGTGATGAACATGTGACTGATTTGCTCGGTCATGATGATAAAGTCGGTTAGGCCGGGGGAATAGACAGAGCCACCGGCGCATGGCCCCAGCATGACGCTGATTTGGGGGATGACGCCGCTGGCCTGCGTGTTGCGCCAGAAAAGCTCACTGTAACCGGCCAGGCTCCAGACCCCTTCCTGGATGCGGGCTCCCACTGAATCGTTCAAAGAGACAAAAGGCACGCCGGATCCGATGGCTAGATCCAGCACCTTGCACACTTTTTGCGCCTGAACCTCAGAAAAAGAACCACCGACGACGGTAAAGTCTTGAGCGGCCACGGCGATTTTCCGCCCGCCAACCCGTCCCAAGCCAACTACCACACTATCTCCCGGAAATCGTTTCTGATCCAGGCCAAAGGCGGTGTGACGGTGGGTGATGTAAGGGGCCACTTCTTGGAAGCTGCCAGGGTCGAGCAGGCGGTCGATTCGTTCGTGGGCGGTCAGCTTTCCCTTGGTATGTTGCTTTTCAATCGCCTTGGAGCCCCCGCCCTGACGGATTTCCTCGCGACGGTGGAGCAGTTCCTCGTTCAGAGTGTTGTCATAATTGTGAACGGTCATAGAACCTCCCAAAAGTGTTGGTGTAAATCTAGTGTGGGGGTGTGATTTCTGCAGACAGTGTCATTATAGTGTTGAAGGTAAAGCGGGTCAAGTGGACTGTTATTGGGTGGGATGCTTGCGTAATCAGGAAATTGATGTAGTATATTCCTGATTGGTTGCCACTTGAGAAAAATCTTGGGGGATGACAGGAATGCTGAGTGAGGACGGTCTTGAAGTTGTTGTCGGCAAACTACTCGAGCAGCGTGGGATGACGTTGGCGGTGGCCGAGTCGTGTACTGGAGGACTTGTTGGTCATCGTATCACTAATGTCCCTGGCAGCTCGGCGTATTATGAGGGCTCGGTCACAGCTTATTCCTACGATATCAAAGAGTTGATCCTCCAAGTGCAGCACGATACGTTGTATCGCTATGGTGCGGTGAGCGAGCAAGTGGCGCGTGAGATGGCCATAGGAGTACAGCGCGCTTTCCGGGCCGATATTGGACTGGCTGTAACGGGTGTCGCTGGGCCGGGTGGTGGTACATCGGAGAAACCTGTAGGACTAGTCTATGTTGCTCTGGCTGCGTCAGATGGTGAGTGGGTTGAACAGTGTATGTGGAACGGAGATCGTTTAGAGAACAAAGAGCAATCGGCAGAGGCCGTGTTTGACCTGTTGCATCGCTATTTAGAGGGACAATTGTGATGCCTGCGGGCGAGCCGGTTGCCGTAGACGCACACTTTGATGTAACGGGCGAAATCATACCCCGCCGGTTCGTATGGCATAGTAGCACATTGATGATCGAAGGGATTGGACGTCGTTGGCGGGAGAAAAATGAGCGTTGCTTTGCTGTTTTGGCGGCAGGCGGGCGCACTTTCGAGTTACGAATGGATCAAGATACATTTCGCTGGCGTGTTACTCGTTTAGGGGCATCTGGCCCGGTTGCGTGAAAAGTGGCTTGGGTGTCTTGGGAGCAATTGAGCATCAAAGAAAATGGTAACTGACATGTTGCGTGGAAATCACGCCCAATCGGGGGTACGTCCTTTCAGTCCTTATCGGGATTCAAAGGCGGTTACCGATTTGATAGCTATTGCTTTCCACGGCAAGTTAGGGCCTGATGGCGAGGTGGCGTTGGCAGAGATGCAGCGCGTCGCTCGCTGGGGGCCATTGTTATGGTGGCTCTATTGGCCTGGATGGGGCAAGTCGGGAGTTGCGCCGGGCTTTGTGTGGGTTGATGGGGGACGTGTAGTGGGTAATGTCTCGCTGCGACGTGCATTGGGGTGGGGTGGTTTTCTTGTTGGCAATGTGGCCGTCCATCCCGACTGGCAAGGGCGTGGTATTGCTGGTGATCTGATGATCACGGCGCTGGAAGCGATCTCTGCGCGCGGTGGACGCTGGGTAGGATTAGAAGTCCGTGCCGACAATCAGATAGCACGACGACTCTACAAGCGGTTTGGATTTCGAGAGGTCGGAAAGACATGGCACATGTTGCGTTCTGTGGACCAGCCTTGGACGGAGAATCCGCAAATATATCCTGGGCTGCGTCAAGGACGCAGTGATGATGGCAAGATGCTGTTCGAGTTGGTGCGTGCTATTGTTCCAATGTCTCAACGTCCATTATTGGAATTACGCAAGGAAGACTATAGGCCAAGTTGGGGACATGTGCTAAATTATTGGGTGGAAGGACGGCGCGAGGTTTGGTGGGTAATTGAGGATAATGGTACGTTCTGCGGGGCTGCGCGGGCATTGCACGAGCGAGGACGTCGTCCTGATCGGTTGGAAGTATTGGTAGCGCCTGGATACAGTGGTCGCCTGGAGGCTGTATTGGTTCAACAGGGTATGACAAGTTTTCATGGTGATGCCAAGAAAATGATCATGACTGTGTTGCCGTGTTTTACCGATCCCTTGGTTATTGCGTTGGAGGCCGCGCGTTTTCAGAAATCGCGTGTGCTGGTGCAGATGCGGTTGGATTTGGTCTAGTATCCTTGAATTAGCTTTGGGTTTCTTTTGGAATTGGAGTTTGCTGTTAACACCAAGACCCCCTGGAAAATTCCAGGGGGCCTACGGCCAAGGAAAGGAGGATGATGAGTGGCTGATTTCAGCGACTCACCTCGGCTATATGATAACGTAGAGTGGTGATATAACGTAGTGGCTAATGGCACTTCTCTCGGGTGACAAACTTCATACACAATATCACAACTCGAGTCGACAAGCAATTATTATTGCGATTTTTTCCAAGTGGCTTGTAACTAGGGTTGTTTCAAAAACGAGGTGAAAACAGCCTCAAAATGAGTCGAAACTCTCATTTTGAGGCAAGAATTACCTGAAAATGGGGTTCAAGATCGAAAATTCTTGACGGTTTTGACAAATTATGTTTCCATGCTATAATTCCCGTTTGCTCATTTAGTGTAGCATAAATCATGTGGTTTGAATATCGAGAAAGGAAAAAGGGATGGCCTATTTGAAAAGCAAGTCGTATGCTCGTATTACCAACGCGGAAAAGTTACCAAAGTTGATCGAGGTTCAGCTCGAGTCCTTTCGTTGGTTTCGAGAGGAGGGCTTGGCTCAACTTTTTGACGAAGTCTCTCCCACCGAGAGTTTTAACGGCAATCTCAAATTGTACTTTCCTGGTTTCAAGGCAAGGGAGGCACAATTTGATCTTGCCTATCGTTTTGGTGAGCCCAAATACGCAGAGGAAGAATGTCTTGAACGGGATATTACGTATGCCGCCCCCTTGTATGTCCAAGTAGTGCTTGACAACCGTGAAACGGGTGAGATCGTCGAGTCGGAAATCTTTCTCGGCGACTTTCCGGTGATGACCGACAATGGTACTTTTATCATCAATGGTACCGAGCGAGTTGTCGTTAGTCAGTTGATTCGCTCTCCTGGCGTCTACTTTGACGTTTCAGAAGATCGGGTTACGGGTCGGCGTCTCTGTATGGCCAAACTGATTCCTGATCGCGGTGTCTGGATGGAATTCGAGACGCGCAAGTCTGATTATCTGACCATAAAATTCAATCGTAAACGTACTTTACCTGTCACGATCTTGTTACGGGCGTTGGCAGCAGTGGACGACCGAAGTGGAAGTGATGTCCTGATGACCGGGAGCGACGAGGAATTGTTGTCGCTTTTCCAGGATGCTGACGGTAATCCTAATCACCAATATTTGCTCACAACGATCCGTCAGGAGCCGACTTGGGAACCGAAAGGTGGGCGCACGCTGGCGGAAGAAGCACTATTAGAATTTTATCGTCGCTTACGTCCTGGCGATCCGTCCACGTTGGAAAACGCGCGCGAGTATCTGGAACAACAACTCTTTGATTTTCGACGCTATGACTTGCAGCGAGTGGGGCGTTACAAATTGAATCAACGGCTTGGTCTTGATATTCCTCTTGAACATCGCAATATTACCAAGCAGGATATGGTTTCTTTGATAGAGCGTATGATCCGTATCAACAACGGCACTGTGGATGCTGACGATATTGATCATTTGGGTAACCGTCGTGTCAAGACAGTAGGCGAGTTGATTCAAAACAAGTTGCGGATTGGCTTGCGTCGTATGGAACGGTTGGTGGTAGAGCGCATGTCTATCCGCGAGTCCGAGTCGTTGACTCCGGTTAACTTGATCAATATCCGTCCGGTGGTTGCAATTGTCCGCCAATTCTTTGGCTCTAGCCAGCTTTCACAGTTTATGGAGCAGACGAACCCGTTGACTGAACTGACCCACAAGCGTACACTTTCGGCTTTGGGACCAGGGGGACTGCGACGTGAACGGGCTGGTTTCGATGTTCGTGATGTGCACTATACCCATTATGGACGCATTTGCCCCATCGAAACCCCAGAGGGGCCCAACATTGGATTGATTGGCCGTCTGGCAACTCATGCTCGTGTCAACTCGTTGGGTTTCATTGAGACGCCTTATCGTAAGGTTGTTCGTGCTGTGGATCCCACTGCTGAAACGCTGACTGGTCATATGCTAAGAGAAGCTGTGACCAATCCAGAGAATGGAGATGTGGTTGCCGAGATGGGGGAAGAGGTGCTGCCTGAATTGGCTGCACAAATCGCTGATTTGAGTCTTCCGGATCAAGTTCCTGTTGTACCTACGGTAACTGATGATCTGGTGTATCTCTCAGCTGATAAGGAAGATCTCTACACAATTGCCCAGGCCAATGCCGAGTTGGATGAGAAAAGGCGTTTTGTAGGATCGCGTATCTCGGCCCGCCGTGCTGAAAAATTCCTGACAACTGCACCAGAAACGATTGACTATATTGACGTTGCACCTTGCCAGATTGTGGGTATTTCGGCATCACTTATTCCCTTCTTGGAGCACGATGACGCTAATCGCGCGTTGATGGGCTCTAACATGCAGCGTCAAACGGTACCTCTGATTAAACCTGAAGCACCGCTTGTGTCCACTGGGATGGAATGGCGGACAGCTATCGACTCGGGACAGGTTATGCTGGCAAAAGACGATGGTGAAGTTATCAGTGTCGCGAGTGACAAGATTGTGGTTCGATATGCTGATGGGTTACACACTTCTCCACTTGCCAAGTATCAACGATCGAATCAGAGTACTTGCATTGATCAGCGGCCCATTGTCTACAAAGGGCAACGAGTACACAAAGACCAGGTGCTCGCGGACAGTTCCTCGACTGAGGGGGGAGATCTGGCTCTAGGTCACAATATATTGTGCGCTTTTCTCTCTTGGGAAGGGGGAAATTTTGAGGATGCTATTCTCATTGGTGAGCGGTTGGTGCGTGATGACAAGTTTACGTCTATCCACATTGAGAAGCACGAGGTAGAAGCCCGTGACACGAAGCTTGGTCCAGAGGAAATCACTCGAGATATCCCCAACGTCGGTGATGAGGCGTTAAAAGATCTAGACGAAGAGGGAATCATCCGTGTTGGGGCAGAAGTAGGACCTCTGGATATTCTAGTAGGAAAAATCACACCAAAGGGTGAGAAAGAATTGAGCCCTGAGGAAAAATTGCTGCGTGCGATCTTTGGTGAGAAGGCTCGCGAGGTAAAAGACTCTAGTCTGCGGTTGCCCCACGGAGAGCGCGGTAAGATCGTGGATGTAAAGGTCTTTGACCGTGAAGAGCATCGGGATCTCAAGGTAGGTGTAGAAAAGATGGTGCGCGTTGGTGTGGCGCAGGCGCGAAAGGTTACTGAGGGTGACAAAATGGCGGGGCGTCACGGTAACAAGGGGGTTATTTCCCAAGTTGTGCCTGTCGAAGATGTGCCTTTCCTGGCTGACGGCACTCCGATTGATTTGATATTGAATCCCTTGGGTGTACCGGGGCGAATGAATATCGGACAGATATTGGAAACTCACCTGGGGTGGGCCGTTCATCGTCTTGATTTTCGGGCTGTCACACCGGTGTTCGACGGTGCGGACGAAGCCCAAGTTGGCGCGGAACTGGCGCGGGCCTGGCTCATAGATCGCGCTTGGGGGGAGATTGGTGAGCGTGCCTGGGCTTGGTTAAAGGGACAGAACTATCCCTTGGAAACGCTGGATGATGATGAAGAAGCACGACGATTGTATATCGTGGCTTGGTTGGCAGACCGTGATTACGATGTTGATCAATTGATTATGGAGCGCGTCTATGCGCGGCGAGCGGTGCTGCGTGAATGGTTGAGAGAGAGAGGCTACGAGCCAGATGATTTACTCTCCTTTGAAGATGACGCACGCACGTTGACTGAACGATCTGTAATTGATCAACGGGCGAGGATAGCTTGTTTGCGCATTTGGTTGGAAGATCGGGGACAGGAAGTTGCCGATCTGGATGATCAATCCGTAGAGCTACTTGCCACAAAAGTAAGTTTGGAATCATCTGACCCTCTGCCGACTTTGGGAAAAATGACTCTCTATGACGGTAAGACGGGGGAGCCGTTCGATCAGCCAGTGACGGTGGGTATGATTTATATGATGAAACTGTCGCACTTGGTCGAAGATAAGGTGCACGCACGTTCTACGGGACCCTACAGCTTGGTCACACAACAGCCGCTAGGTGGTAAGGCGCAGTTCGGTGGTCAGCGTTTTGGAGAGATGGAGGTGTGGGCACTTGAGGCTTATGGTGCAGCTCATGCACTTCAAGAGATGCTCACTATCAAGTCGGACGATGTCCAAGGCCGGGTCAAAACTTATGAAGCCATTGTTAAAGGAGAGCCCGTCCAAGAGCCAGGAGTTCCTGCTTCATTCAAGGTGTTGGTAAAAGAGTTGCAGAGCTTGGGGTTGGCGGTCGAGGCGATCACTCAGGAGGGTGAGGTGCTAGACTTTGGCAGGAGTGAGGAAAAAGCTAAAACCCCCGCATTGGGTATGGGGCTTTTGAGTCTAGGACGACGAGGGCGTTAATGATTGTATCAGAGATTTTACTATGCAACAGGCGTAAAGACCATTTGACTTTTAGAAATATTGTGGTAGAATGTGCGCTCGCTGGAGAAAACGGTAGCTAAAGCTCCTGCCGTTTGATTGATAAGCAAAAGTTTTTGCAAGTATATATTTAAAATGAAGGCCATCGGCACGGGTGGATGGCCTTCTTTAGTGAGTAAGTTGGGAGGGACCGTGCCTACTATTAATCAGTTGGTTCGTAAGGGGAGAAAACCCAAGCTGCGCAAATCCAAAGCGCCTGGCTTGCAATATACGTTTAACTCTTTTAAGCATCGCCGGGCTCGGCACCCCAAGGGGGCGCCGCAAAAGCGCGGTGTGTGTACAAATGTACGCACGATGACGCCCAAGAAACCCAACTCGGCACTGAGGAAGATTGCTCGTGTGCGATTGAGTAATGGTATCGAAGTGACAGCCTATATTCCAGGTGAGGGCCACACGTTACAGGAGCACTCGGTTGTGTTAGTGCGAGGGGGACGTGTCAAGGATTTGCCTGGTGTGCGTTACCACGTTGTGCGCGGCACCTTGGATTCGGCAGGGGTGGAAGGTCGTGTGCAGCAGCGGTCCAAGTACGGAAGCAAGCGTCCCCGGAAGTAAATTGAGATAAGGTGCGAGGGAGATAAAATATGCCTCGAAGGTATCGTCCGCCAAAGCGTAAAATTGAGCCAGATGCTCGCTATAACAGTGTGATGGTGGCAAAGTTCATTAATCGAGTTATGAAGCAGGGAAGAAAAAGCGTCGCGACGCGAATTGTATACGATGCATTGGACATTGTCGGGGAGCGTATGAAGCGACCTCCACTAGAAGTGATGGAAGAGGCAGTCCGGAATGTCACGCCAGCGTTGGAGGTCAAGCCGCGTCGTGTGGGAGGCTCTACATACCAAATCCCGGTAGAAGTGCCACCTGATCGTCGGCTCAGTTTGGCGATGCGTTGGTTGTTGGCTGCTGCACGCAATCGTTCGGGCAAGTCTATGGCCGGAAAATTGGCTAATGAATTGATGGATGCAGCACGTGAGACCGGGGCAGCGATAAAGAAGAGGGAAGACACGTATAGAATGGCTGAGGCCAATCGTGCCTTTGCCCACTATCGGTGGTAAGGATTTCGGATTGACGGGTTCGAGATTTGGAGATTGGGTCGACCGTGTCGATGGTAACGTAATTTGAAATCAACAAATCTTGAATCTAATGATGGCTAGGCAAAACTCGCTGAACCGCATTCGAAATATTGGGATCATTGCTCATATTGATGCGGGCAAAACAACAACGACTGAGCGCATTCTGTTTTATACAGGCCGCACTCACCGCATAGGAAATGTGGATGCGGGAACGACGGTCACAGATTGGATGGAGCAGGAGCGGGAGCGGGGAATCACGATCACTGCGGCAGCAGTGACCTGCTTTTGGCGAGATTGTCAGATTAACATTGTAGATACACCAGGACATATCGATTTTACTGCCGAAGTGCAGCGGAGTTTACGTGTCCTTGATGGTGGTGTTGTGGTCTTTGATGCGGTGGCTGGAGTAGAGCCACAATCAGAGACGGTGTGGCGACAGGCGCAAGATTTCGGGGTGCCGTTGATCGCCTTTATTAACAAGATGGACAAGTTGGGCGCTGACTTTGCTCACGCAGTCGAAACGATTCGTGAGCGATTGGATGCCAACCCGGTTATGGTCCAATGGCCTATTGGTAGCGAGTCCAATTTTCGCGGAGCGGTGGATTTGCTAGAAATGCGAGCCATTGTTTGGACAGATGAACTGGGAACCTTGTCTGAGATTGTAGAGATACCGTCCGAGTTGGAACGGGTCGTGCTTGAGGCACGCGAGCGAGCGGTAGAGCAAATCATTGAGACCGATGACGAGTTGATGATGCTCTATCTGGATGGGAAGGATATCTCTGCGGCACAATTGCGGCGGGCGTTGCGACAGGCTACACTGTCTGGAGAGCTGCACCCGGTTTTGTGCGGCTCAGCTTTGCGTAACAAAGGTGTCCAACCTTTACTTGACGCAGTGGTGGATTATTTGCCATCGCCGTTGGATGTTCCACCAGTGGAAGGAGTCAATCCATACACAGAAAAGGTGGAAACTCGGTCCACTGATCTAGATGAACCACTGGCAGCATTGGTCTTTAAAATTGCAACAGATCCCTATGTGGGTAGGCTCGCATATTTCCGGATATATTCTGGAAAGATGAAGGTGGGTGCGAGGGTTATCAATGGGACGAATACCACTAAACGGCGCAGAGAGCGCATTGGCAAGTTGCTTCGGATGTATGCTGATCGCCGGGAGGAAATCCAGGAATTGGGCGCGGGAGACATTGGCGCAACGTTGGGTTTAAAGGTTACCTTTACGGGTGATACGCTGTGTGCGCCTAATGGGCCAATTATATTAGAGTCGATCTCTTTCCCAGAGCCAGTGATTTCAGTGGCGATTGAGCCAAAGACGGCCGCTGACCAGGACCGATTGGCCGAAGGATTGCAGCGATTGTCTGAGGAAGATCCTACCTTTGTGATACGGGTGGACGAAAACACTGGGCAAACCCTCATCTCGGGAATGGGAGAGTTACATTTAGAGATCTTGGCCGATCGGTTGTTGCGAGAATTTGGTGTGAGTGGACGGGTAAGCCGCCCACGGGTGAGCTATCGCGAGACGATTACACAGCAAGCCGGAGGTGAGGGTGTGTTTGACCGCCAAGCCGGAGGCCGAACGCATTTTGCCCAAGTGCGATTGGAGGTGGAACCTCTTCCTAGTGGAGAAGGGTTCCGTTTCATGAATACTACGCGGAGTAGTATTCTGCCCGCAGAGTTTGTCAAAGCCGTTGAGCGAGGTTGCCGTGAGTCGATGGAGAGCGGGGTGCTGGCCGGTTACCAGATGGTGGATGTGGGAGTTCGATTGGTAGGGGCAGAGTTGAATGAGGAAACCTCCTCGGAACTTGCTTTCAAGGTAGCTGGTACGCAGGCTTTTGGTCAAGCAGTGGAAGTCGCCGCTCCAGTCTTGTTGGAGCCAGTAATGGATTTGGAATCGGTTGTGCCAGAGTCCTATACCGGTGAGGTGATGGGGGATTTGAACGCTCGGGGAGCTGAGATTAGAGAGGTAATTTCTCGGGCGGGAGGAGTGCAGTCGATACGAGCCTATGCGCCTCTGGCAAAAATGTTTGGGTATGCAACCGACCTGCGTAGTCTGACGCAAGGACGGGGTACATTTACTATGGAATTTCATTATTACGCAAAAGTAGATCAACAGCGAATGGACGCCATTGTGTATGGCGGAAGCTGGTAATGGTGCGATTTGGAGGATTCAAGTCGTCCTGATTCATATTGTTTGAAAGGAGTGAAAAATGGCAAAGGAAACATTTGAACGTACAAAGCCACATCTCAATGTGGGCACCATCGGTCATATTGACCACGGTAAGACGACTCTTACTGCGGCCATAACCAGGGTTCTCTCTTTAAAGGGACTTGCCGATTTCAAGGCGTATGACGACGTAGCGAAGGCGGATGCCAAGATGTTCCGCCGTGATGCGACCAAGATTTTGACCGTTGCCATTGCTCACGTCGAGTACGAGACAGAGAATCGACATTACGCTCACATTGACTGCCCAGGCCACCGGGACTATATCAAGAACATGATCACCGGGGCTGCGCAAATGGACGGGGCAATTCTGGTCGTGTCTGCAGCAGACGGCCCGATGCCACAGACGCGTGAGCACATACTCTTGGCTAATCAGGTGCACGTACCAGCCATCGTGGTTTTCTTGAACAAGGCAGACCTGATGGATGATCCCGAGTTGTTAGAGTTGGTCGAACTCGAGTTGCGCGAATTACTCGATCAGTATGATTTCCCTGGGGACGAAACGCCCATTGTTCAGGGTAGTGCGCTTAATGCGCTAAATGGCACGAGTGATGATCCAGAGGCTGAAGAGTACAAGTGCATCTGGGAATTGATGCGAGTTGTCGACGAATATATTCCAACCCCAGAACGAGATGAGGATTTGCCCTTCTTGATGTCTGTTGAGGATGTTTTCTCGATCAAGGGGCGTGGTACGGTGGTGACTGGGCGTGTTGATCGTGGCAAGATGGTGCCGATGACTCCGGTTGAGATCGTCGGTTTGAAGGATGAACCCACCGCGACTGTTGTCACTGACATGGAGATGTTCCGCAAAAAGTTGAAGGACGTGGTAGCTGGCGACAATGCCGGGCTGTTGCTCCGAGGTATAGACCGGACTGGCGTGCAGCGTGGTCAGGTCATTGCGATCCCGGGCAGTATTAAGGCTCACAAAAAATTTATGAGCGAGGTGTACGTCCTGACTAGGGAAGAGGGTGGGCGTCACAAGGCATTTTTCAACGGCTATCGCCCGCAGTTCTATATGAGCACGTTGGATGTGACGGGAACGATTACTTTGCCAGAAGGTGTGGAGATGGTGATGCCTGGAGACCGCACCAATCTGGAGGTCAATTTGATCGAACCGGTTGCTGTTGAACAAGGTTCGCGCTTTGCCATCCGTGAAGGTGGCCTGACCGTTGGTGCGGGCGTTGTCACCAAGATTCTGGAGTAGGTGACAGGGTATGGCAAAGCAAAAGATCCGCATTCGGTTGAAGGCTTACGATCATCGTGTGCTTGACGAGTCGGCTAAACGTATCGTGGAAACAGCGGAGCGTACGGGCGCTACGATTGTGGGACCTGTGCCTCTACCGACCAGGCTCGAGCGGTTTACTGTTCGGCGTTCAACTTTTGTAGACAAGGACTCTCATGAGCATTTCGAGATCCGAACTCACAAGCGACTGATTGACGTTGTCGAACCAAACAACAAGACCATTGATTCACTGATGCGGCTTAATTTGCCTGCCGGTGTAGATATCGAGATCAAGTTATAAACGAGTAACAAGGGCAGATAAAAGACGGAGGAGAGAGGGTATGCCTGTTCTCTCCTCCGAAATTGTCTCTGGTGTGGGGATGATGCGGCTAGGCCCAGGGCTGGCAGTCCCTTGGGGAGGTGTTGGTGTGAAAGTAATCTTGGGTAAAAAAGTTGGAATGACACAAGTATTTAATGAACTTGGCGAGGCTATTCCTGTGACTGTGATTGAGGCGGGGCCATGTTACGTGGCTCAAGTAAAAACTCTTGAACAGGATGGGTATCGTGCTGTGCAGTTGGCCTACGAGGAAATGAAACCGCAGCGATTGAGCGGTGGTGAAAAGGGGCATTTGGCACGCAACCAGTTACCGGCGATGCGTCACCTGCGCGAATTTCGTCTGCGTGGCAATGAAGAACTCGAAGAAGGTCAGCGTTTTTTGGTGGATGTTTTTGAGCAAGGCGACTATGTGGATGTCGTTGGTACCTCGAAAGGTCGTGGGTTCACTGGTGTGGTCAAGCGCTACGGTTTTAGGGGTGGCCCCAAGACCCACGGTCAATCGGATCGTCAGCGTGCACCAGGTTCCATTGGTGGTACGACAGGTATAAGCAAAGTATGGAAGGGACAGCGAATGCCTGGTCGTATGGGTGGTGATCGAGTGACTGCTCAGAATTTGCGTGTCGAGGTTGTTGACCCGGAGCGGAACTTGTTGGCGGTACGTGGCAGTGTGCCGGGTGCCAAAGGCGGATTCGTGATGGTCAAACAGGCTCGCAAGTCAAGAGAGTTGGCGAAGCAGCGAGGTGAGTAGCTATGGTTGTTACAGTATATAACACCAAAGGGGAAAATGTTAGCGAGGTGGAGCTGCTTCCCAACATTTTCGAGGTCTCTGTCAATGTTCCGTTAATGCATCAGGCGTTGGTGCGTCAGTTGGCGAACGCCCGTCAAGGAACACACAAGGCGAAATCGCGTGGTGAGATAAATCGTACCAAGGCCAAGTGGTATCGGCAAAAGGGTACTGGCCGAGCGCGCCACGGCAGCCGTAACGCGCCCATATTTGTTGGCGGTGGAGTGGCTCATGGACCGAATCCACGCAAGTATACCAAAAAGATGCCGCGCAAAATGCGTCGTGCGGCGTTGCGTTCCGCACTCTCGGTTAAGGCAAAGGATAATCAGGTCGTTGTGCTGGACGGATTAGAGATGACAGCACCCAAAGCCAAAGAGATGGCAGCGGTGTTGGGCAACTTGGGGTTGGATCAACGCGTATTGATTTTGCTGCCAGAACGGAACGAACCTGTGGAAAAGTCGGCGCGTAATCTGCCACAAGTAAAAGCGTTGCGAGCCAGTTACTTAAATATTCGTGATTTGTTTGACTATGATCATGTGGTGATGCCATTGGATGCGCTTGAGGTGCTCGAGGGTATCCTGGGATAGAGCCTACCAGATTAGGCCTAACTGAGTTAGGAGAATGATGAATCCCTACAAAGTTATTATTCGACCAATTGATACAGAAAAGACACGGTATCAGGTCTCGGAATTAGAGCAGTACACATTCGAAGTTGACCGCAGTTCGAACAAGATTGATATTAAGCGGGCGATTGAAGAAATCTATCAAGTAGATGTCGTGGCGGTCAATGTGATCAATGTACCAGCCAAGGCCACTAATCGGTCTGGACGCCGTCGGATTGTGCGTCGCCCGCAGTGGAAGAAAGCCATAATTACTGTGGCAGAAGGCCAGCGGCTAGACGTTTTCGAGGGAGTATAATATGCCGGTCAAGACATACAAGCCAACTTCTCCTGGCCGCCGGGGGATGACAGGGCCGACCTTTGAGGAAGTAACACGTATAGAACCAGAGCGTAGTTTGTTGCGCCCGTTGCGCAAGCGAGCTGGTCGCAATGTGTATGGACGTATCACGGTGCGCCATCGAGGTGGCGGGCACAAGCGGCAATATCGAGTGATTGATTTCAAGCGCGATAAGGCCGACATCCCCGCACGGGTAGTGAGTATCGAATATGATCCCAACCGCTCGGCTCGTATTGCATTGTTGGCCTATGCGGATGGCGAGAAGCGGTACATTATCGCACCGCTTGGGCTGCAAGTGGATGATACGGTAATGAGTGGCGCAAGTGCAGAGATTCGAGTAGGTAATGCGTTGTCTTTGGAACGTATTCCGCTGGGTACACTGGTGCATAACATCGAGTTGCACGCAGGGCGGGGAGGACAGATGGCTCGCTCGGCTGGCACATCGGCACAGGTATTGGCCAAAGAGGGCGACTATGTCACGTTGCGTCTTCCTAGCGGAGAGGTGCGGTTAGTGCGCAAGGAATGCATGGCAACCATTGGCCAGGTGGGCAACTTGGATCATGGCAATATCAAGTTGGGCAAGGCTGGTCGGAAGCGCTGGTTGGGATTTCGTCCGACCGTGCGTGGCTCAGCGATGTCGCCTCGTGACCATCCTCACGGGGGTGGCGAGGGCCGGTCACCGATTGGTATGTCGAGCCCCAAGTCGCCTTGGGGTAAAAAGACATTGGGTAAAAAGACTCGACGCAACAAGGCCACTAGCAAGTATATTGTGCGCCGGCGTGGCAAGCGGCGGTAAAGGCGTTGTTCAGAAACAACGATTAGAAACGAGGTGGATAGATTATGTCACGGTCACCATTAAAGAGACCCATACCGTACGTAGACCCAAAGTTGTTACGGAAGATTGAACGAATGAACCAGATGGGAGAAAAGCGGATGGTCCGTACTTGGTCCAGGGCTTCGACGATTTTCCCACATATGATTGGGCACACGATCGCTGTGCACGATGGTCGGCGACACGTGCCGATTTATATTACAGAGGATATGGTTGGGCACAAGTTGGGCGAGTTTGCTCCTACTCGTACCTTTCGTGGTCACATTGTAAAGGAAAGAAAGGGCCGGGTACGGTCGGTCTAAGAGGGGAGACAGGGGAATGGCTACAGAGGTAAAAGCCCGAGCAAAGCACGTGTCGATACCGGCGCGTAAGGTGCGGCGGGTGATTGATCAAGTACGTGGGTTGTATGCTGATGAGGCGCTAGAGATGTTACACTTTTTGCCCCACGCGGCGGCACACCCGGTGGCGAAACTGATTCGCTCTGCTATTGCAAATGCGGAAGAGAATTTTGGTATACCGCGTGACGAGTTGCTCATCACGCATATCACGGCCGATGATGGACCGGGCGTGATGCCTGGGAAGGGCTGGCGACGGCGCTTTGGTGGGCGTGGCCGTTGGCGCCCGATCCGTAAACGTTCCTCGCACATTTCAGTGGTGCTTGAAGAAGAGGACGAGGCTTAGTATTGAAGGAGGCGTGATTTGGGACGTAAAGTTCATCCCTATGGCTTTAGGCTTGGCGTAATTCGAGATTGGAAGGCGCGCTGGTACGCGGAAGGTGACGAGTACGCAAATCTATTGCACGAGGATTTAGAGATTCGCAAGCATGTTTATGGCACCTCTGATCGTGCTGGTATCTCGCGTGTCGAGATTGAGCGGTTTCCCAATCAGGTGTCTGTGACAATCTGGACGGCAAGGCCGGGCATTGTCATTGGACGCAAAGGGGCTGCAGTCAAGGTGCTGCGCAAAGAACTGGAGAACATGACGAGAAAGCGTGTCTCTGTGGATGTGCAGGAGATAGACCAGCCCGAGTTGGATGCCAAGTTGGTAGCAGAGAATGTGGTGGCCCAATTGGAGCGACGCATTTCTCATAGCCGGGCGATGAAGCGAGCGGTACAGGGGTCGATGCGTGCCGGTGCTCAGGGGATCAAGATCATGTGCAAGGGGCGCTTGCATGGGGCCGAGATGGCGCGTATGGCCTGGCAGCGTGAGGGACGTGTTCCTTTGCAGACGCTGCGAGCAGACATTGATTATGCCCAGGAAGAGGCTCACACCACATACGGTCGTATTGGGGTGAAGGTATGGGTTTACAAGGGCGAGGTATTGCCCGAGGCAAAGACGCAGGAGGAACCCTTCGTCGTATAGGTGAATACCTGGGTTTGTTGGATAAGGGAGTCAGACGATGTTACAGCCAAAGCGAATGAAATATCGCAAACAGATGCGCGGCCGGATGAAGGGAAAGGCTACACGGGGAGCCACGGTCGAATTTGGGGATTATGGACTACAGGCACTTGAGCCTGCGTGGATTACGTCTCGGCAAATCGAAGCTGCGCGGCGAGCGATCGTGCGTCACGTGAAGCGACGTGGAAAGTATTGGATTCGCATCTTTCCCGACAAGCCGGTCACAGCCAAGCCCGCTGAAACTCGTATGGGCAAAGGCAAGGGAGCTGTGGATCGCTATGTGGCTGTAGTTAAGCCTGGTCGTATTATGTTTGAATTGAGTGGTGTGTCTGAAGAGTTGGCACGTGAGGCGATGCGGTTAGCATCTCATAAATTACCGATCAGGTGCCAAGTAGTTATGCGTGAAGGATTATCTACGGAGTAGGGTTTAATGCAAGCACGTGAGATTCGCACTTGGACTACGGAAGAGATGCAAGAGCATCTGGATGATGCATACCGGGAGCTCTTTGCTCTGCGTCGTGAATTGGCTATGGGACGTTTGGAAGATTATACTCGGGTGCGGAGCGTAAAGCACGATATTGCCCGGATAAAGACAATTCTTCGCGAACGTGAGCTAGTCGCAGAGTTAGTTGAGGAGGCAGCATAGTTATGGAACGGCGTAGTTCTTCAAGGAAGCGACTTGTTGGCAACGTGGTGGGCGACAAAATGGACAAGACGGTGGTGGTGAGCGTTGAGCGTATGGTCCGTCACCGGCGATACGGGAAGGTATTGCGGCGGGTAAAGAAATACAAAGCTCACGATGAAAGAAATGCCTGCCGTGTGGGTGACTTGGTACGTATCGTTGAATCCCGTCCATTGAGCCGCGAGAAGCGATGGGTTGTGGAAGAGATCGTAAAGAAGATCGATAGTGGAGATGGGGCGGAGGTTGGACAATGATCCAGCAGGAGAGCCGTCTACGCATAGCCGACAACACTGGCGCGCGCGAAGTTCTCGTCATTCGTGTGCTGGGTGGTTCCAAGCGGCGATACGGTCGAGTAGGTGATATGATCGTGGTGACCGTAAAGCAGGCCTCCCCAAGATCGCAGGCAAAGAAAGGTGAGATTGTACGAGCGGTGATCGTGCGCACAGCCAAAGAGTACCGTCGTCCTGATGGTTCTTGTATTCGCTTTGACGATAATGCCGCAGTGATTTTGGATGGCGAAAGTCGGAACCCCAAGGGTACGCGTATCTTTGGACCGGTGGCCCGCGAGTTGCGAGAAAAGGGCTTTATGAAGATTGTCTCACTGGCTCCTGAGGTGTTGTAGAGACGAGGTTTGAAGGAGTATACAGTGGCTAAAATCAAAAAAGGTGATACGGTAGAAGTTGTTTCTGGTAACGACCGTAAGCAGCAAGGGGTAGTACAGCGTGTACTGACCAAGTCGGATCGGGTCGTTGTAGTTGGAATCAACAAAGTCAAGAAACATCAGCGCCCTATGCGTGCTGGACGTACCCAAGTTCAACCGGGCATTATCGAGTTTGAAGCCCCAATTCATGTTTCCAATGTGATGTTGGTGTGCCCTCATTGCAATCAGCGCACGCGAATAGGGTTCTCTCGGTTGGATGATGGGCGCAAGGTGCGTATGTGCAAGCAGTGTGATGGAGTGATTGACTAGTAGTAGGTTTTTATACCTAAATTAGAGGAAAGGCAGACTGATGCAACGTTTGCAGAATCGATATCGTGAACAAGTTCGACCCGAACTGATGAAAGAATTCGGGTATCAGAATATTATGCAAGTGCCAAGCCTGCAAAAGATCGTTATCAATGTAGGCGTGGGGGAAGCGCTGGATAATGCCAAGGCGCTGGATCATACGGTGCAGGATATTACGACGATTGCCGGCCAGCAGCCTGTGGTTACTCGGGCGCGTAAATCTATCGCGAATTTCAAGCTGCGAGCAGGCCATGCCGTCGGCGTCAAGGTGACGTTACGAGGGGAGCGCATGTGGGCGTTTCTGGACCGGTTGTGCAACGTGGCGTTGGCGCGTCAGCGCGACTTTCGTGGTGTCCCTGACACTTTGGATGGGCATGGGAATTTCACCTTGGGGTTGCGCGAGCAACTCATGTTCCCCGAGATAGATTATGACTCGATCGACAAGATACGGGGCATGGAAATCAGTCTTGTGACCACTGCTCAGACGGATGAGGTAGGGCGGCGGCTGTTAGAGTTGCTGGGAATGCCGTTCCGGCGCCGTGGTCAGTAACCTGAATTGGAGAAATAAGTATGGCAAAAACAAGTATGCCGATTCGAGAAACGCGACGCAAACACAAGACACAAGTGCGAAACCGGTGCCGAGTGTGCGGACGTCCGCGTGGATATATGCGACGTTTTCAAATGTGCCGTATCTGCTTTCGAGAGCGGGCTTTGAGGGGAGAAATCCCTGGTGTAGTAAAATCGAGTTGGTAAACGAATGGGAGTGAGAGGTTTGATCCGATGACGATGTCTGATCCAATAGCCGATATGTTGGCGCGTATACGTAATGCTTTGATGGTAGAGCATGCGGGCGTGCGGTTACCTTCTTCCAAGATCAAGGTGGCAATTGCCAAGATACTCAAGGAAGAAGGATTCATTGAAGATTATCGCGTGACACGCGATCGCCCGCAACCACAACTGGTTGTCAGGCTCAAGTATGTGGGTGAGCGGAAAGAACGGCATGCGGTCATCACGGGCCTAAAGCGCGTGAGCACACCGGGGCGCCGTGTTTATACCCGTGCAGCTCAGATACCGTGGGTGCAAAGTGGTGTGGGTATCACTATTCTCACCACGCCCAAGGGAGTGCTGACGGGGCAACAAGCTCGCCGTTTGGGTGTGGGTGGCGAAGTGTTGTGTTACGTGTGGTAGGGCGCGATTGTCGCGTCTGTACAGGGGAGGTTGGTAGTGTCACGTATTGGTAGTATGCCTATTCCTCTACCCGATGGGGTGAGGGCTGATATTAAAGGTAGCCAGGTGACGGTGACGGGGGGCAAAGGCAGTCTTTTTCGCCGGTTTCATCCAGATATGGAGATTGTGCTGGAAGACAACCTGCTAAAGGTGCGGCGCCCAACCGATCAACGACACCACAAAGCACTGCATGGTCTAACACGAGCTTTGCTGAACAATATGGTAATCGGCGTGAACCAAGGTTTTCAGAAACAGTTGGCTGTTCACGGAGTTGGTTACCGGGTGGATTTGCAGGGCGATGGGAGTTTGTTGTTGCAATTGGGTTTCTCCCATCCAGTACGTATTACCCCACCTGAAGGGATCAAGTTTGAGGTTGAAGCTCGCACCAAAGTGATCACAATAAGTGGGACTGATAAAGAGTCTGTGGGACAGGTGACAGCAGAGATCCGTGCTTGGCGGCCGCCAGAACCGTACAAAGGTAAAGGCATTAGGTACGTCGGTGAGTACGTTCGCCGCAAGGCTGGCAAGGCTGGCAAAATTGGGTAAGATATTCAAGATTTGAGGATTATCCTTGAATCACCAGAAATCAAGAGGTTGAGTTATGCCAGAAACTAATCGTCGAGTAGCCCGTTTGCGGCGACATAGGCGTGTACGGAAGCACATAGTTGGGACGTCGGAACGTCCACGGTTGAATGTTTTTCGCAGCCTGAGCCATATCTATGCTCAAGTGATTGATGACAGCCAGTCGAGTACGTTGGTTTCCGCTTCGACTATTGATCGAGAGATAGGGGCCGAAATTGAGGGATTGTCAAAAACTGAGCAGGCGCGCGTAGTTGGCAAGCTGTTGGCAGAGCGCGCATTGAGCCAGGGGATCACAAAGGTAGTATTTGACCGTGGTGGGTACAAGTATCATGGTCGAGTGAAGGCTTTGGCAGACGCGGCCCGTGAGGGTGGACTCGAGTTTTAGCGGCTAAAAGCCGTAAAGTAACGGAGGTAGAATGGCCAGAGGGAACAGGCGGAATCGCGGGGGATCTCAAGACCGTGATGAACTGGATGAGCGCGTTGTAGATATCACACGAGTTGCCAAGGTTGTGAAGGGTGGTCGTCGTTTTGGCTTTCGCGTGGTAGCCGTGGTGGGCGACAACCGCGGTAAGGTTGGCATGGGTACTGGCAAGGCACGAGGCGTGCCTGATGCAATTCGTAAAGCGACAGAGCGGGCACGGCGTGATATGCACTCTGTCCCATTGGTCCAAACGACAGTTCCGCACGAGGTGGTTGGACGATGCAGTGGCGCAAAGGTGTTGATCAAACCGGCTGCACCAGGAACAGGTGTTATCGCAGGTGGTGGTGTACGTGCTGTGATGGAGACTGTCGGCATACGTGACGTGCTCACAAAGTCGCAAGGTAGCGCCAATGTCCTCAATGTAGTGCGGGCAACGATGGATGCTTTGAGCCAACTTCGTCGGGTGGAAGATGTGGCTCGTGAGCGTGGTGTGCCTGAGGTCAAGGTGATGCCGTTCTGGAGGCGAGAAAAATGAGCCCCGCGAAGAAGGATCATCGACTGCATATTACACTGAGAAAGAGCCCGATCGGATATTCGTACAAGCAAAAGCGCACGCTGCGGGCATTGGGTTTGCGACGGATTAATCAGACAGTAGAACAAGAGAATACGCCGGTTATCCGCGGAATGGTCGCCAAAGTAAGTCACCTGGTGACGGTGGAGCAAGCGGACTAGCTGGTTGCAGGGGGTGAGAGGTGAAGTTACACGATTTAAGGCCTGCCGAGGGATCAAAAAAGAAGCGTAAGCGCGCAGGGCGTGGTATTGCTGCTGGACGGGGCAAGACGGCTGGGCGTGGTATGAAAGGTCAAAAGGCGCGCAGTGGTGGTAGTCTACCGCCTTATTTTGAGGGTGGTCAGTTGCCCCTGGTACGAAAACTCCCGTTTGCGCGGGGTGTAGGTTTCCGTGATCCGTGGCGTGTCCGATTTACGCCTGTAAACCTGGACCGGCTGGATGTCTTTCTGGAGGGATCTGAAGTCACGCCCGAGACGTTGGTCGAGGCAGGTATTATCAAACGAGCGGACGAGTTGGTGGTGATTTTGGGGAGTGGCGAGTTGGAATGCCCGCTCACGATAAAGGCGCACCGGTTTTCGGCGAGTGCACGGGAAAAAATTGAAACGGCCGGGGGTGTGGTGGAGGAATTGCCTTGGCAGCGAGGCGGATATCGCACACGGTAACGCATTGTTCTGAAGCAGTGTTGTTTAGAAATAGCGTATACTTTTATGCGATTCCGCTTGGGAAATGCGCATAAAAAGACAAGGTTGTTTTTGAATGACCTGTAACGCGATGTAGAATTTTGGAGATTTGAGGACAGATGATTCAAGCCCTGAGGAACGCTCTGGCTTTGCCCGATTTGCGGCGCAAGTTGTTATATACATTGCTGATACTCGTTGTTTACCGACTGGCGTCGCACGTGCCAGTGCCTGGAGTGGATCAGGCGGCATTGCAGCAACTATTGGAGAGCACTACTGGTGCTGGTTCATTTCTCAATATGATGAACCTGCTGTCTGGTGGAGCGGTAGCCAATTTTTCGGTGATGGCTAATGGTGTGTATCCATACATCACAGCCCAAATCATTTTTTCGTTGTTGCAACCGATCATTCCTGCCTTGGAGCGGGTAGCTGAGGAAGGAGAGGCCGGGCAGCGCAAGATCAATCAGTGGACGTATTATCTGGCTATTCCGTTGGGATTGCTGCAAGCTATCGGGCAGGCGCGAATCTTTAGCTCGGGAAGTGCCACGCCCATCTTGCCCCACTTTGGGTTCGACTCGCCAGAGAATGCCTTATCTACAGTTGCGGTATTGGTGGCAATGACGGCAGGCACGATGTTTGCTATCTGGCTGGGTGATTTGATCACCGAGCAGGGCATTGGTAATGGTTTGTCTATGATTATTTTTGGCGGCATTGTGTCTCGTATGCCGCAGAATCTGAGGCGTATCTTTGACAGTGCTGCAATATATGATAATCCCCAGGTAATGGGTTTTGTTATGCTGGGTATTGTGTTGATTATCCTGATTATCACGATGTTTGTGATTGTGGTGGTGCAGGAAGGAGAACGGCGGATTCCAGTTCAATATGGCAAGCGTGTGCGGGGCATCAAAATGTACGCTGGTGGAAGCTCTCACATTCCGCTCAAGGTCAACACGGCTGGTATGATCCCGTTGATTTTTGCTCAGTCTATACTCACTTTTCCGGCGGTGATCTCACAATTCTTTGTGAATAGTGAAAACGCCAGGTTGGGCGACTTTGCTGAAGGTGTGATGAATTTCTTTAGTGGGCAGAGCCCTTGGTACGGTGCGATTTACTTTTTTGCGGTCGTTGGATTCACATATTTCTATACAGACATCATGGTGCAGCAGCAGGATTTGCCAGGCGCGCTGCAACGGCAGGGTGGCTTTATCCCCGGAATCCGACCGGGTAAAAAGACGGCTGATTTCATCAATTCCGTCTACCGGCGTATCACGTTGGTGGGTGCGATTTTCCTAGGTGGAGTGGCTGTGTTGCCCTACATCGTGGACATATTCTTGGAAACGAACATACTGCTCATTACGGCTTCTGGTTTGTTGATCGTGGTCGGTGTGGTTCTCGACACGATGCGTCAGTTGGAGGCCCAACTCTTGATGCGCCATTATGAAGGGTTCATGAAGTAGGAGATCGTTGCGATGGGACACTTTGTTGTGCTTTTAGGTCCACCCGGTGCGGGCAAGGGAACGCAGGCCAAGCTGTTGGCCAAGGCGTTCGATATGCCGCACGTATCGAGCGGTGATTTATTTCGCGACAATCTGGGGCGCAAAACGGAACTAGGGTTGCTGGCAAAGACGTACATGGACCGGGGTGATCTCGTGCCCGACGACGTAACAGTGCGTATGGTGATTGAACGGCTTGGTCGGCCTGATTGTCAAAAGGGAGCGCTTTTGGATGGCTTTCCGCGGACACTGAATCAGGCTGCGGCGTTGGACGATGCGTTGGATGAACGAGGGCAGCACGTAGGTACTGTCCCCTTGATTCAGGTACAGGATGACAAAGTGATGAGGCGACTCACCGCTCGCCGCTCGTGCCGGAACTGTGGGGCGGTGTACAATTTGGTTTTTAAGCCACCTAGCGTGGAGGGTGTGTGCGACGCTTGTGATGGTGAATTGTACCAGCGGGACGACGATAACCCAGAGACAGTACGTAACCGATTGTACACGTATTATAAAGAGACATCGCCACTTATTGGGTACTATTTTGCAAAAGAGTTGTTGGTCGAGGTCAGCGGAGAGCAAGGAATCGACGATGTGCAGGCTGATTTGCAAAAGACCGTGAAAGCGGTGGCCGAGTAGTTTATGGATTGGTGAGTAATCTGACGATCACTCTTAAATCGGCAACCGAAATTAACAAAATGCGTCGCGCTGCCCAGATCGTGGCCGAGGTACTAGAGGGGATGCGCGAACGGGTCGCGCCAGGTGTGACGACGGCAGAGTTGGATGAATTGGCAGAAAGCGTAATCCGCGGACACAATGCCATTCCGTCGTTCAAAGGGTATCCGCCTGGCAGCGTTTATCCGTTCCCTGCCAATATCTGTACATCGGTGAACGAGGAACTGGTTCACGGTATTCCCGGGGCGCGCGTGTTGCAAGAAGAGGACATTATCAGTATAGATGTTGGGACCATTCTTGATGGCTACCACGGCGATGCGGCAGTCACTTTGCCGGTGGGGCAGATCAGCCCAGAGGCGCAAAGGTTGCTTGATGTGACTGAAGGCGCGCTCTATGCGGGCATCGCTGCTGCCAGGGTGGGCAACCATTCGGGTGACATTTCTGCCGCTATCCAGACCTATGTGGAAAGTCGTGGGTACAACGTTGTGCGAGAGTACACTGGTCACGGCATTGGGCAAAGGATGCACGAGGATCCCCAAGTGCCCAATCACGGTCAGCCGGGAAAAGGTGTACCTTTGCGCAAAGGGATGACCATAGCGCTGGAACCGATGGTCCTAGTTGGAGACGCTCGTGTGCGGGTGTTGGACGATCATTGGACCGTGGTTTCGCGTGATGGCAAGTTGACAGCACATTTTGAACATGATATCGCCATCACTGATGGTGATGCAGAGATTTTGTCACGATTGTGACAACTGTAGTGTGAGGAGGTATGATGCGATGAAGGTATCGCCCTCGGTAAAGCGGCGTTGCCCCAAGTGCAAGGTCATTCGGCGGCGTGGTGTGGTGCGTGTGATTTGTGACAATCCAAAACACAAACAACGGCAAGGGTAGCAGGTTGTAGATTGCAGATTGCAGGAGAGAAAATATGGCGCGTATTGCAGGGATAGACTTGCCAAGGAATAAACAGGTAGGAATCAGTCTAACGTATATCTATGGTATTGGGCGTAGTGTAAGCCTCGAGATTCTTCGTAAGGCTGGCGTACAACCTACCATAAAGGTCAGGGATCTGACCGAGTCGGAAGTTGCGGCGTTGCGTGAAACAATCGCCCGCGAATACCTGGTTGAAGGTGATTTGCGGCGTGAGGTACAGACGAATATTCGGCGCTTGATAGACATTGGTTGCTATCGTGGTCTGCGTCATCGTCGTAACTTGCCCGTACACGGTCAACGTACAAAGACCAACGCTCGTACCAAGCGCGGCCCCAAAAAGACGGTGGCTGGCCGTGGTCGACGGCGTGGAATGAAGAAGAAATAGTCGAATGCTGGAGGAGTAATGGCAAAATCAACTCAACGTCGAGGTGGACGCCGCGTGAAGAAGAATGTGCCGCGTGGACAGGCGCACATTCATTCCACCTTTAATAATACGATCGTTACCATGACTGATATGCAGGGGAACGTAATCAACTGGTGCAGTGGTGGAATGGTCGGATTCAAGGGGTCGCGCAAGAGCACGCCTTTTGCGGCTCGACAGGCTGCCAATCGGGCGGCCAAGATAGCTGTGGACAATGGGATGGTCGAGGTGGATGTTTACGTCAAAGGGCCTGGTCCCGGACGAGAAGCTGCGATTCGTTCTCTTCAGACCGCGGGTTTGAGAGTACGTTCTATTACCGACGTGACCCCAATTCCGCACAATGGTTGTCGTCCACCCAAGAAACGTCGGATGTAGTCTGGAATTTATCAGATAGGATTTAGGAGTAGTAGAGTATGGCCAGATATACCGGCCCGGTTTGTAAGCTGTGCCGCCGTGAAGGTGAAAAACTATTTTTAAAGGGTAGTCGGTGCATGTCACCCAAATGCCCGTTTGAGCGAGACCGAGGGTATCCACCCGGTGAACACGGTCGGATGGCTCAATTCCGCCGTCGTCGCACATCAGACTATGCGCGTCAGTTGCGCGGAAAGCAAAAAGTACGCCGTATTTATGGTGTATTGGAACGACAGTTCCGTCGCTACTTTCGCGAGGCGGAACGTCGCCCCGGGCTTACGGGTGCGAATTTACTCATCATATTGGAGAGTCGACTGGATAACATCGTCTACCGGCTTGGATTTGCTGACTCGCGGTCGCAAGCCCGGCAGTTGGTGCAACATGGCCATTTTCTCCTCAATGGTCGTCGCACGAACATCCCGTCCTACATCGTCTGTCCGAACGATCGGATTACGGTACGAGAGGGGAGTCGGAAGCGTAACTATTTTAAGGAACGTGCCGAGCTTTTGGACGAGGGATCAGTGCCTCACTGGTTGAGCCTGGATTCAAATGCGATGGTGGGGCGAGTTCTCCAGTTACCTGCGCGAGAAGACATTGCTGCGGAATTGAACGAGCAGTTGATCGTCGAGTACTATTCGCGGTAGGGGGATATCGGACGTCTCGCTTCTGGGTTGATCTGGTGGATTGTGAGGGGTTCTTGTACGTTTTTCCACCCGGTTGGTCAGAAGCTAGTTGAATTTGAACACAGGAGGCGATAGTTGTCAGTTCAAGTACTACCAAAAATTGAGACAGATGCGATTTCCCAAAAGTACGGCCGGTTTGTAATTGGGCCGCTGGAGAGTGGCTTTGGGGTCACATTGGGTAATGCCCTTCGTCGGGTTTTGCTTTCTGCACTGCCTGGAGCAGCAGTGACCTCGGTTCGCATTTCTGATGTGCCGCACGAGTTCACTTCCTTTCCTGGGGTGCGTGATGATGTGATACAGTTTGTGTTGCAAGTCAAGCAACTGCGCCTCAAGATGGAGAGCCAGGAACCGATGCGCATGTCTCTTCAAATGCGGGGTGAAGGCACAGTGACGGCGGGTGATATTCAGGCACCCCCAGAGATCGAGATCTTGAATCCTGACCTCTATCTCTTGACTGCGGATTCCGCCGATGTAGATCTCGATATCGAATTTACAGTTGAATATGGGCGAGGTTACTTGTCATCAGATGGGCGCGGTCGAATGCCCATTGGCGAGTTGCCCTTGGATGCCATGTTCAATCCTATTAGCCGTGTTGCTTTTGACGTGGATCGAGCACGGGTGGGCCAGATGACCAACTATGATCGTCTGATGTTGGAAGTCTGGAGCGATGGGCGCATTGCACCGTTGGATGCACTCAAAGAAGCAGCCCGCATTCTGGTGACTCATTTGCGATTGATCGCTGGTCTTACGATGGAAGAGGAAGTCGAGCCGGTCGAGGAAGGGGTTGGTCTTCCCAGTGAAGTCTACGAGATCCCGATCGAACAGCTTGATTTGAGTGTTCGCGTGTTTAACTCTCTCCGCCGCACGGGCATCACCAGTGTAGGTGAGGTGATGGAGATGCTGACGTTGGGAGAGGATACTTTGTTGACTATTCGCAACTTTGGACAAAAGTCATTGGACGAATTGCACGAGCGCCTTCAAGAGCGAGGTTTTCTGGAGGACTAGGCATTGTTCAAAGAACGGCATTACTTGAAAGAAGAGTGGAGGTGCGCAAATGCGACATCGGGTCGCTGGTAAAAGACTAAATCGCTCTAGCGCTAACCGTAGAGCGTTACGACGTAACCTGGTGACAGCGCTGCTTCAGCACGAGCGGATCGAGACAACCGAGGCAAAAGCCAAGGCGATCCGTGGGCAAGCAGAAAAGCTGATCACATTGGCAAAGCGTGGTTTGGTGGCAGAGCAGGATGAACCCGCTCGGGGTGTCCACGCTCGCAGATTGGCAGCCGGACGTATGAACCGGTGGGTGACAGATTCTGAGGGGGCGGTGATCGATATTTTGGACAAACTATTCAATGATATCGCGCCCCGTTATGCAGAGAGACCCGGCGGTTATACACGCGTCTACAAGCTAGGGCCGCGTAAGGGCGACGCCGCGCCGATGGTTTTGTTAGAGTTGGTGGAGGAGTAAGCGGGCACTAAAATGCGGGTGCGGGTGATCGTCGCCTACGACGGTACGGATTATGGAGGTCTCCAGCGCCAGGTCAATGCTCCGACTATTCAGGGAGCACTAGAGGCAGCACTGGCGCAGATAACTCAAGAGACAATTACCGTTTTAGCCGCAGGCCGCACGGATGCTGGCGTACACGCGGTAGGGCAGGTCGTCGCATTTGATACAACTTGGCGGCACGGGGTGGAGGATTTACAGCGGGCACTGAACGCAGTTTTACCTGCTGACATTGCCGTCAGGAACGTTGAAAAAGCGGAGCCAGATTTCCACCCACGTTATGACGCTCGCAGTCGGCACTATCGGTACACATTGTACAATGCATCGGTGCGTTGCCCTTTGGAACAGCGATACAGCCTGCACATAACTGCTTTGCTGGATGTGGGTGCGATGCATCGGGCGGCACAGCTTTTGGTGGGTGAGCACGACTTTGCAGCCTTTGGACGACCGCACAAGCAGGGTGGACCAACAGTGCGCCGAATGCTGATGACTGAGTGGGGGGGCCAAGTCCCCCGGTTGACCTTTGACATTGAGGCAAACGCTTTTCTCTATCGTATGGTGCGCAGTATTGTGGGAACATTGCTCCTGGTAGGGAAGGGAGCGATGCGTGTGGAAGAGTTCGCGGCGGTGCTGGCATCGCGCAATCGCGATCAGGCCGGGACGACGGCTCCTCCGCACGGACTTTGCCTGATGAAAGTAAAATATTAGGAACCAGATTTTTGTTTCTGGTGAATGGGAGTATCGGAATCGTGGAAAAGACTTTTGTGACAAGAAAAGAAGACGTTCAGCGTGATTGGTTCGTGGTAGATGCCACAGGGCAGACGCTGGGCCGCTTGGCAACTCGGGTGGCACATATGCTGCGTGGCAAGCACAAGCCTATCTATTCGCCCTCGGTCGATGCAGGTGATTATGTGGTCGTTGTGAATGCTGAAAAGATTCACGTGACAGGACATAAACTGGATCAAAAGATGTATTATCGCCACTCGGGGTATCCTGGGGGATTAAAGGAGATCACGCTTCGTAATCTGCTTAAAAAACACCCCACGCGAGTAGTTGAACACGCAGTACGGGGTATGCTGCCGAAAAACCGGCTGGGGCGACAAGTGTTCAAAAAGCTCAAGGTCTATGCTGGTCCCGATCATCCCCACGAGGCGCAGCAGCCCGAGTCGTTAGAGTTGAAATAATAGGAGAGGGAATAATAATGGAGTATTACGAGGCAGTTGGGCGACGCAAGAGGGCTACAGCGCGGGTGCGTCTGTTTCTCGGAGGCGAAGGTACCATTGTCATAAACGACAAACCACTCGAAGAGTATTTTCCGCGAGGCAGCGATGTATTGTCTCTTACAGGGCCACTGACAGCGACAGCGAATGAGAATCGCTTTAATATCAGCATCAAAGTCAAGGGCGGCGGGATGACGGGGCAGTCTGGCGCGTCGCGGATGGGCATTGCGCGCGCGTTGTTAAAGGTAGACCCAGACCTGCGGCCGATCTTGCGTAAGGGTGGTTTCCTCACCCGTGATGCGCGGGAAAAAGAGCGGAAAAAGCCTGGCCTCAAGAGAGCTCGCAAGGCACCTCAGTACACAAAGCGTTAATCAACAGAAAAAGTTGGTGCTATGGGGCAGGGCATGATTGCCTTGCCCCTTTTGCATTTCCGTAGGTTTTTGTATCAGAGAGGTATGTATGGGTATCATCACTATTGTTGGCCTAGGCCCAGGCGATCCACGTCATCTGACGCGGGAGGCTTGGGATATAATAGAAAGTGCCAGCGAAATTTGGTTACGCACGGAACGCCACCCGACTGTTGCCGGATTACCATCACGTTTGAATTTCCACTCTTTTGACCATCTCTACGAAAAGGCCGAGGATTTTTCGCAGGTTTACGATGCCATCACCAGCGAGGTACTGCAACGCGGTCAGCGACCAGAAGGCGTGGTCTATGCTGTGCCGGGCCATCCGTTGGTGGGAGAAGCCACGGTCAAACAGATTCTGGTGCAGGCAGAAGAGATCGGTCTGGCAGTATACATCGTGGAGGGATTGAGTTTCATTGCTCCCACGCTCACTGCGTTAGGGATAGATGCCTTGGCTGGATTGCAACTCTACGACGCGGTAGAACTGGCGGCTCGTCATCACCCGCCGCTCAACCCTGATTTGCCGGCGATAGTAGGACAACTATATAGCCCGGCACTTGCTGCTGACGTGAAACTCACGTTGATGAACCAATATCCCGACGATCACCCGGTGATGTTGGTGTGTGGGGCTGGGACCGGCGAGCAATGTGTCGTCCGCGTGCCCCTCTACCAACTCGATCATCAGGGCAGTCACACAGATCACTTGACCACGCTCTACGTGCCGCCGCTTTCTGGCGTCACCAGTTTTGAGGGCTTGCAGGATACGGTGGCCCAACTTCGCGCGCCGGATGGTTGTCCCTGGGATCGCGAGCAGACCCACGAGAGTTTGCGGTCGGGGGTGATAGAGGAGGCGTACGAGACGCTGGCGGCCATTGATGCCGGTGATATGCAAGCGTTGCAGGAGGAATTGGGCGATTTCCTGTTGCAGGTTTTGCTTCAGGTGCAGGTCGCCACAGAAGAGGCCGAGTTCAAGATGGCGGACGTTATCTCTGGCATCGACGCCAAACTCAAGCACCGTCACCCGCACGTGTGGGGAGACCGGCCCGTGGAGGGCACGGAGCAGGTGTTGCAGCGTTGGGAAGAACTCAAGCAGGAGGAAAAAGGCAGGGGAGATGAGCACTCGGTGCTGGATGGTGTCCCGGTGGCACTCCCGGCAGTGCAGCAAGCCGATACCTACAGCCGGCGCGCGGCCCGTGTGGGCTTTGATTGGACCGAGCCGGAGAGCGTGGTCGACAAAGTTCGGGAAGAGATCGCCGAGATAGAAGCCGCGACCACGCCGGAGGAACAAGAGGCAGAAGTGGGCGATTTATTGCTGGCGGTGGTCAATTGGGCGCGCTGGCTTCAAGTGGACCCCGAGACGGCACTGCGCCAGGCGAACGCTCGCTTTGCCCGTCGCTTTCGCGGCGTGGAGCGGATGGCTCGTGAACAAGGGTTGGATATGAAAACGCTCACCGTTGACGAATTAGAGGCCATGTGGCAAAAGGTCAAACTCTACGACGAGTCGTAAAGAGGATATAGCTTTGACGTCTCAACTCGAACCGGATCGTCTGAAGAAATCTGCTATTTTTGTAGTTTTGGCTGTGGTTGCGGTAGTGACTATAGGGTGTCTGGGTTCAACCAGCTCCCAGCAGGTTGTCAAGACTTGGGTGTTAGCTCCACGTGCAACGATATCTGGGGCATCAGTTTCTCAACAGGCTGTCGAGACCCCGATATCCACTCAACACAGAACAATGACTGCGCCATCCGTGGTCTGGCAGAGCAATCTCGCCGTTTTCACCGACCCTGCACTGGGACTGACTATGGATGTTCCAGGCGATTGGTGTATTCACCCGCGTCTAGGGCCTGCAGAAGCAGAGTCGAGTGTGTTCTCGTCATCGTGTGCGGAGCAGGATGATACAGTATCGCCATCGTTTACGCAGATAGAGATTTCTCCAGGACCGTTGTTGGTGCGCAGCCCAGATCAAGCAAATGAATATGTCTGGCAACGAGGGTTTGACGTAGCAGCAGAGGAGCGGTTGAACTTTCATGGTTGGGAAGCCGTTTGGTTCGAGATGGAGACTGCTGAGGCAGCTATGATGCCGCCTCAGCCATCTGCATACGCACTAGTTTGGATGGGTGATTCTCTTGTACAGGTGATTGTCTATGGTGATCCTAATTCAGCAAAGTGGGTTGTAAGCTCAATCAGACCGGTAGGTGCAGGGAACGAGGCATGGTTTGAGCTTGGGGGACATGTATCTGATTGGGCTTTGCCGTATGCTGACGAGATGCACTATGCGGGTATGAACTGGGCCAAGGCTCCGACGTTCTTTGAGCACGATGCTTCAGATCTAATAAAAGCTGCACACGATCAAGAGTTCAAGATCCAGTTGACGGCTGTGGGTTCGCTTGATCTGATTGGTCAGCCAGGCTTTGAGCAAGAGTATGCCGATTGGGTGGCTGCAATAGCAGCCGCTGGTGCCGATGCGATCGAAGTATGGCATGAGCCTAATCTTGATCGTGAATGGCCGGCTGGACACATCAGCCCGCAGGCATACACGGACTTTTTGTGCATCGCTTACGATGCCATCAAAGCAGCCAACCCTGATACCGCCGTGATAAGTGCTGCGCCAGCGCCTACAGGTTTCTTTGGCGGTTGTACTGCCGATGGCTGTGACGATGAGCCTTGGATGCAAGGTCTCTACGATGCTGGTGCGGTTGAGTGTATGGACTATATTGGGGCGCACAATAATATAGGGGCAACTTCACCTTCAGCGCGGATTGGACATCCAGCCAGCCCTGGTTCTACGCATCACGCATGGTATTTTATATCTGAGACAGAGCTTTATTATGATACTTTTCACGGTACACGACAGGTGTTTTTTACCGAGTTGGGCTACGCATCGCAAGAAGGTGTACCAGAGTTCGCAGACAGTTTTGCGTGGGCACATAGTACGACCAATAGCCAGCAAGCCGAATGGTTGGCAGAGGCTGTGCAGTTGAGCATCGACACGGGCATGGTGCGCTGCATAATTGTGTGGAATATTGACTTGGTACGGCATGAGGCGAATCCCTTTGATGGTTATGCAATAATCAGGCCGGACCAAAGTTGTCCCGCGTGCAACGCATTGCACCAAGTGCTAGGGACGCGCTAAAAGTTGTATGCTTGGAGAGGAGGGAACATTGAGACAACCCAAACCCATCATAGTCACCGACCTTTTCTCCGAGATTCTGACAGAGTTTTTAGACCTATTGTCCGGTCTCTCAACGGAGGATTGGGACAAACCCACCACCTGTTCCTCTTGGTCGGTTAAGGACGTTGTCCTACACTTGCTGGGGGGCGATATTGGCATCCTTTCGAGGCAGCGTGATGGGTATTCGCCCACGACGCACATTGAGAGTTGGGAGGAATTGGTCACACTGATTAACGGTTGGAATGATGCGTGGGTGCAGGCTGCGCGGCGAACGAGTCCCCGTTTCCTATGTGACCTGTCGAGATTTACGGGAGTGCAGGTGTGTGAATACTTTCAGTCCCTCGATCCTTATGTAATCGGTGACGCTGTCAGTTGGGCAGGCCCCGATCCCGCGCCCGTCTGGCTCGACCTGGCCCGCGAATACACCGAGCGCTGGCATCACCAGCAGCATATCCGGGATGCTGTGGGCAAACCCGGACTCCAGCAGCCGAGGTTTTTTGCGCCGGTACTCGATGCTTTTGTTCGAGCTTTGCCCCACACGTACCGTGAGACTGTCGCGGTGGATGGTACGCTTGTGGCGCTCACGATCTCTGGCGAGTCTGGAGGTCGATGGTTTTTGCTAAAGCAAGGAGAACGGTGGAATCTCTATCTGGACGTGTCGGGCAAACCACACGCCGAGGTTGTCGTCGATCAAGACATCGCTTGGAGAATGTTCACCAAGGGACTGGACAAGCGTGCGGCACGAGATAAAATAGTGATTACGGGGGATCAATCGTTGGGGATAAGGGTACTGGATATGGTTTCCATCATTGCCTGATTCAGCGCGGGCTGTGGGGCATTTGATGGTTTGAACATGTGAGGAAAATAGAGTTAGGGAGATAAACTTGATATGACCAAAGAAAACGATCATAATGACGAATCCTATTCACGAGAAATCTCCAGACGAGACTTTCTCAAGATAGCGGCAGCAGCAAGTCTGATAACTGGATGTAGTCCTACCCAGCAGCCGGACGCCGTACCAACCAGCGCACCAGCCGCCTCACTGACCACCGCGCCAACCAGCGCACCGACTGCGACAACCGAGATTGCAGCAACCGAGGTCGTCGAGCCGACCGACGCGCCGCCAGCCACGCCCGCGCCAACCGAGGCTGTCAGCCGATCTGACATTATCAAGATATATCCCGATGGGCTTAGCCGAGTCGTGCGCACCCGCCACAGCGGGGTATGGGACGGTGAGACCCTGGTGCCAGGTGCGATCCGTCAAATGCTGGACACTTCCATCATTGGACTGACCGGCCTGAACGATGCTGTTCAAGCCTGGGCAGCCCTGTTCAGTCCCACCGAGCGAATTGCCATCAAAGTCAACACGATCCAGGGCAGCGAGGTATGCACGCATGTTCCCCTGGTGTTGGCCGTGGCGGAGTCTCTTCAAGATGCCGGGGTTCCAGCTGAGCAGATCGTCATCTTTGACCGTTACACTAACGAGTTGGAGAGAGATGGGTATCCCGTCAACCACGATGGTCCCGGTGTGCGCTGCTACGGCACCGACAATGCCTACACAGAGGGTTGGGAATTGGTCGGTTCCAGCATCCGGCTCTGCGATATTCTGCTTGAATGTGATGCTTTGATCAATATGCCGGTGCTCAAGGTCCACAGTATGGCGGGCCTTAGTCTGGCGATGAAGAATCACTATGGCACTTTTGACACACCCGAGAGATATCATCGCGGAGAGAGAATCCAGCTTGGCATTGCCGAGCTGAACGCCCTGTCGCCGATCAAAGATCGCGCCCGGCTGATCGTCGGCGATTTGCTGTCGGCCTCCCTCACGCCGCGCAGTCGTAGCCCGTGGTGGACCCAAGACGCGGTCGGAGATTCGATCTTGATGAGCTTTGATCCGGTCGCCCACGATACCTTGGGCCTGCAGATACTCACCGAGATGATGGAGGCCAGCGGTGAGGGTTTCACGTCAGCGGACCGCTTGGCCAATCCCTGGCTGGAAAACGGTGCCGCGTTGGGCCTGGGCACCAACAATCTGGATAATGTGGATCTAGTAAAAGTGGATTTGGGATAGTAGCCGCGATTTCCATATCGCGCAAAGCATTGAAAGGAGTTGAGTGATATGAACGTAATCGTAATCAGTTCTAGTCCGAACGAGGATGGCCTGACCGCTGCCTGTGCGGCTGCTGCCGTCGATGGTGCGCGTCAGGCTGGCGCGCACGCTGAGCAAGTGCGACTCAACGATCTGCAAGTCGGCATGTGCCAGGCGTGCGACGATGGTTGGGGGCCGTGCCGCTCTGAGCACGAGTGCCAGGTACAGGATGATTTCCAGGCACTGCACGCCCGCGTGCTGGAGACCGACGCCTGCGTGCTCGTGTCGCCCGTCTACTGGCACGAGATGAGTGAATCGGGCAAGGCGTTCACCGATCGGCTGCGGCGCTGCCAGGCTCTGCGCGGCGATCAGAGCGGCATGTTTGGCAAGCCGGTGATCGTCGTGGCGGCGGCGGGCGGTAGTGGCAATGGGTTGATCACCTGCCTGCACAGTATGGAACGCTGGATGGACCATGTCCGAGCGCGCAAGTTTGATTTTGTCCCGGTTAACCGCTGGAACAGAGAATACAAGCTGGTGGCGATCCGGGAGGCGGCGCGAACGATGGTGCAAGAGGCGGCGCAGTCACAGTGACCGCAGACACTAGACACATTTCTGCCCTCGTCGCACAGTTTCCCATCACGCTCGACATCAAACAAAATCTGAGCGCGATCATATCCGCCCTGGCAGGCGCTGAGCCAGACGACCTGGTCATCCTGCCCGAAGGCGCGCTGTCGGGCTATTCTCAAGATTCGGCCTTTTTGCACGATGTTGACCTGACGCTTTTGGCAGAATCGATGCACGCTATCAAGGCAGAAGTGGCCCGGCGGCGGGTACACCTGATATTCGGTTCGTGTGTGTACGAGGCGGATAAATGGTATAATGCCGCTATCTATTATGGCCCAGACGAGGAAATGTTCGTGTACCACAAAGTCAACCTGGCTACCAGCGAACGGGGACATTTTGCCGCAGGCTCGCAGTTGCCGACGCTTGACATTGTGCTGCACGGTCGTTCGGTCCGGGTGGGCATTCAGTTGTGCCGCGAGATCCGGTTTCCCAAGCAGTGGCGGTACCTGGCGTGTGCAGGTGCAGAGGTTTTCGTGTATCTGACCAATGCGGTAGGGCACGCGCCCGCGGCCCCTGTGTGGCGGAGTCATCTGGTCAGCCGCGCTGCTGAGAACCAACGCTTTGTGCTGGGCACGAACAACGCCCACTCGGAACAGAATTGCCCCAGTATGATCGTCGCACCCAGCGGACAGGTGCTGTGGGAGACGCTCTCAGCCGCGCCCGAGTCGGCGCGTTGTGAGCTTGATCTGTCACAGGTCTCTGATTGGTACATCAGCCAGATGCGGGACGATGTCACTGGCTGAAACGGCATCAAGGAAAGGTGAAAAAAATGAATTTCGAAGAGAGATTGGACGTCTATCTGCGGGCACGCTTCACGCTCATTGTGCTGGTGACGCTGGAGGAGGAGCGGGCGTTGGAGACGATCAAGACGGTCTGCGAGCGGACGCAGCGTCCGTGCCAGAGTTGGGACGTTGCGGATGGTTTTCAGACGCTCACCGGCAAGAGTGCGCCCCCGCCGGCCCGCGATCCGCTTACGGCGTTGGAACAGATCGACAAAGCGGGGGGAAACACCTTGTTCGTGCTCAAAGACTTGCACGAGTTTTGGTGCGATGCCCGCATCAAGCGCAAGCTCCGCAGCGTGACCCAGCGACTCAAGTTCACCAAAAAGTCCATCGCCGTCACAACTCCATTCAGCAAAGTGCCAGAGGAACTCAAGGACGAGGTCGTGGTGGTCGAGTTTCCGTCTCCCCAGGCGGCGGAATTGGAACAAGTGCTGGACCGGCTTGCCCAAACGCCGGGAGTCAAGGTAAAGTTGACCCCGCTGGGGCGCGACAAGCTGGTGCAGGCCGCTGTTGGACTGACCGTGTCGCAGGCGCAGCGGGTCTTTGCCAAGGCCATCGTGCGCGATGGCGTGCTGGATGATCAGGATATCGACCTGGTGACCGAGGAAAAGAAACAGGTCATCCGCGAAAGCGAGGCGCTGGAATTCTACGCCGCCACCGAGACCCCCGACGACGTGGGCGGCCTGGGCGTGCTGAAAGAGTGGCTGCGGCTGCGAGAGCGGGCGTTCACCCAGGAGGCGCGCAATTACGGGCTGCCCGCGCCCAAGGGCATTGCCCTCATCGGCATACCGGGCACCGGCAAGAGCCTGACGGCCAAGATGGTCGGCGGCCTGTGGCGGCTGCCGTTGCTGCGGCTGGACATCGGGTCGATGTTTGGCAGCCTGGTGGGCGAGTCGGAGGAGCGGGCGCGACGGGCGCTGCGGATGGCAGAGACAGTGGCCCCGTGCGTGGTCTGGATCGACGAGATGGAAAAGGGACTGGCCCACGGCGGTCTCGATAGCGGCACTAGCACGCGGGTCTTTGGCACGATCTTGACCTGGATGCAGGAAAAAACCGCGCCCTGCTTTGTCGTGGCAACGGCCAACGATATCTCTAGCCTGCCACCGGAACTTTTGCGCAAGGGACGCTTTGACGAGATTTTCTTCCTCGACCTGCCAATATTGGAGGAGCGGCAAGAAATTTTCACCGTCCACCTGCGCAAGCGGAACCGGCTGCCCCAAGATTTCGACACCGCGCGCTTGGCGCGAGAGTCGGAGGGCTACGTGGGGGCCGAGATCGAGCAGGCCGTTATCGACGCGATGTACGTCGGTTTCAACGAGGGCCAGCGCGAGTTCACTACCAATGACATCTCGACCGCGTTGGCGCGCTTGGTGCCGCTGTCGGTCTCGCAGCGGGAGATCGTACAGATGCTGCGCGAGTGGCTGCAAGAGGGGCGGGCACAGTCTGCGTCGTTCCGCGAAAAGCAGGAGGCCGAGCAGCAATTTGTGCCGTTGCAGTTGGAGATTAAATGAAGGCCACTTCGCGCGGCGCTGAACCGCCGCGCTCATAGCTTGAGATGCATAGCATCCGACTGCTTTCTAGCAGGGCGGTTCAGCGCCCTGCGGGCTTGGCCATTAACCTAATCACCATCTGGCGATACAAGCACCTCGTGCAACGCATCACAAGCCGTACAACTCCCATCCGGGCGCATGATGGCGTAACCATCTTGTGGATCATAGCCATAACGTGCAAAGTCTACGTTCCAGACAATGATCCCCTGTACCATACTGGTATCCATACTCAACTGCACGGCTTCGGCCAGCCACTGAGCCTGTTGGCTGTTTGTGGTGCCACTGGCCCACGCGAACGCATCTGGGAACGGAGGCACCCCTTCTTGCGAGGCGTATCCCATCTCTGTGTAAAAGAGTTGGCGTGTACCCTGGAATATGTTGTAGTAGAGTTCTGCTTGGGGTAAAAAGAACCAAGAGTGATGTGTGCCATTTGGGCTAGCCGGATGACCGGTGCGTGCCGAGGGAGAGGTCGCGCCAGCGTTGTAGTGTGTGCCAACGTAATCCAGACAGTCCGCTGCTCCGGCATTGTACAATTCCTCCATCCATGGCTTGTCATCGCAGCCGTCAGCCGTACAGCCGCCGAAATAGCCGGTCGGGGCGGGCGCTGCACTGATGACCAGAGTGTCTGGATTGGCTGTCTTGATGGCCTCGTAGGAGGTGCATAGAAGGTCGGTGTACGCCTGCGGGCTGATGTAACCGATTTGCCACTCGCGATCAATGTTGGGTTCGGTCCAAACCTCGATAGCATCGGCACCGGCGGCCGCTATCTGGCTCGTCCAGTCGGCAAAGTCCTGTGCCAAGTTTGGCCGGGTGACCATCTCCGAGGCACCCAAGGCCGTCAACTGGACCTTGAACCCGTTGTCGTGTGATGTTGTGATAAAGGCAGCGGGGTCATCTCCATATTGCACCTGAATCTTGGCCCAGGTCATACCCGCGTATTGCATACGGTCGGCAAAGGGCAGGCTTAGGTCACGGACGTGTCCGCCCAATTCGAACGACGGCGTTGGCGTGGCCGTGGACAGGATGATGGTTGCCTGAGGCGATGCTGCCGGCATATCCGACGGTTGCCAGGTTCGCGCGTAAAATCCCACAACTAGGACAATTGCGATGGCTACAGTCGTACTCAAAATCACTGATAGTTTTCTAAACATTTTATATCGTCTCCTTTGATTTTGGATACGCGACAAGAGTTGACCTCGCTGCGACGGTGTGAGTCGGACGGGTGGCGTACTGCCGACCAGATGGCGCTGCTTCGTATAGGCATGATCGAGGGCGACGCAATCGGGGCAGGCGGCCAGGTGATCGTCAACCCGCTTTTGTTCTCTGGCGCTTCTGTCTGCGGGACGCAGAGCCAAAAGAACATCAATTCTTTTGCATACGTTCATTGTCACCCGGCCTCCGATTCATAGATTTGGCGGAACTTTTTTCTCGCCCTGCTCAAGCGCGTCTTGACTCCACTTGCCGTCAGCCCCAGCATTTGGCCGATCTCTGCGATCGAGTAGCCCACGTAATCGTAGAGTACCAGAGGGACCCGGTACTTGGGCGGCAGGGCGTCCAGCGCGCTCTGGATGCTGATGCGCTCGATCGTGGCGGCCTCGATGCCCGGCGTGCCCCGGTGTGTCACCGCTGACAGTGGCAGCCACTCGACCAGCTTACGGCGGCGGTAATCGTCGGTGGCCAAGCGCGAGGCGACCCGATAGAGCCATGCGCGGGGGTTCTCCCATCGTTCGCCCCGGATCAGCGCCCGGTACGCGCGTATAAAGGTCTCTTGCGCCAGTTCTTGCGCGCGAGCCGTATTGCCCGTCAGCCGTGCCAGGTAAGAGCAAATCGGTTGCTCGTACTGGCGAAACAGCGCATCAAAGGTGTCGTCAGCGTTGTCGGTGATGCTCAATCATCTCCTTCCGCGTTCTATCTAGTAGGACGAGCGAGGGATCGTTTTGGTCGCAAAATTGACGATATGATAGCAGCAAAACGCCATAGGCACAATTACAGAGAGCACAAAGAAGACACAGAGGTGCGCAGAGATGTTGAAAATTGAACAGCGATTCGTCTGAAAAACAAGAATTCCACCACAGAGACGCTGTCGGATTGTTCAAATCCGCGGGCACAGAGAATTTGAGAGAAAAGTTCAATTGTTCAGCACAATTTTCTCAAAATTTTACCGAGTGTCTCGGTTTTTCTCCGTGTTCTCTGTACGTTCTCTGCGAATCTCTGTGTAATCAAGAATTTAAAGACGTGTGTGGTAGCAAATTCGTGGCCGAGTTTTTTGACATTGCCAAGGGCGCTGGAGTCATCTATAATGTGGACATCAAATTGAATTAGCGAGAATGACATCACAATGAACGCAACTGAATTAAAAAGACACAAAAGGGAACTTTACAGTCGGACACCCATCGTGGGCCGGTTTATACGGCAATGGGCAGTGGAGGCGTTGGTCAAGGATGGCTCGGTTGGGGCGGTACGGATGCTGGCCGAAGCCGTGGTTCAGAGCGACGATAAGCGAGTGCGAGACATCGCCCTGGATGCGTTGCGCAAACTGACCGAGTGGCGCAGGGTCAGCGCGGCGTGCGCCGTCTGGGCAGAACTTCGTCATCCAGACCTGACCACTTTGTTGATGGAGCGCGAGTGGGTAGCATCCAAGCCGCCGGAAGTGCGGGTGCTGACGGCCCTCAAGGTGGGGCAGATAGACGTGGTGACTGGCGGCGGGGAAAAGATCGTAGAGCCGTTGGCGTGGGCGTGTAGGGATGCTGACCCGGTCATTGCTGAACGGGCGAGGCAGGCCTTGCGAGAATTGAGGAGGAAAGAAGCACAGCAAGCCTTGTGTTGTCTGCTTATCGAGCGCGACCATCCTTACGCACAAGAGGCCGCGGTAGCCGCCAAGTACAAGCCCAAAAACGAACAACAGCGGGCATTGTTCTTTTTCCTGACCGAGCAGTGGGACCGCTACGAGGGCCTGGACTTTGACCGGCAATTGTTACGCGCAGCGTATGCCATGGCCGATGCCGAGTTGCGACGGCGCATCCAGCGGCGGCTGCGGGCGGCAGGCCGGACCGATTTCCTGACCGTCATTGCGGGAGATGACTATCTCGACCGGGCCGCCGAGGCCACACACGCCGAGCTTGAGCTTTTGGTCCAGACGCTCATCACCAACAGCGAGTGGCCGCTCCTGTGGAAATTGGTGTTTGAGGTGCCCTTTACGTGGAGCGTGCGCATCGTCACAATGTTGACCGATAGTGGATGGACGCCCGATAGGGGAGAAGACCCAGTTGTCTTGTCAGAATTGATCTCGCTGACCAGGCAGGGCTTGCCGACGAGCGAACAAGAGATCGATCAGCTTTTTCCCCCCGCCTTGTTACAGGCCCAGGCCCGGGTGCCTGGTCGCATTAACGATATCGCGTTCTCGCCTGCCCGACCTGTCATCGCCATCGGCACGGGGGTGCGCAAGGTGGCATTGTGGGATTATCAACGGGCGGAGCGGGAGCATCTGTTGAGTGGGTTTGACCATTCGATCGGGCATGTGGCGTTCACCGGCGACAATACTCTGCTCTGCGCCGAACGCACCAATGACGTGCTCGATCCGTGCGCCATCTATGGCTGGTCTGATAGCTGGGACACCGACCAACCGGCCCGCTTGGGGAACCACGACGGTTCTGTGACTGCCATCGTGCCGCTAGGAGACTCGCGGGCGCTCTCGGCGGGGAGGGATTCCCAAGTCATCCTGTGGGATACGCACTCGTGGGAAAAGGTAGCCAGTCGCCAATCGAAATCTTGGGCGCGGGCGATGCGCGTTTCCCCGGATAGTCAGCAGGTCGCTTTGCTGGCCAAGGGCTTCAAGTTGATGGCGTTGCCCCAATTGAACCGGGAGGTCGGTGTTGGCTACAGTCACGGTATGTTACGTTCTGCCGCGTTCTCTGATGGCAAAACGTTGATCGTGGGCAAATTCAACGGTGACGTGTTTGTGTACAGACATAGGGCGCACAGAAATTGGTTTACGGGCGAGTCAATGCTTACACGCCACCAAGGACGGGTGGAGGGGGTAGAAATGCTTCACGACCGTTCCATAGTCGTCACGGCAGGGTCCGAAGGGGTGATCCGCTTTATATCGCTGGACGATCACGAGATCATCGGAGAGGTGCAGGACCCCCTGGGGCAGGTGACGTCGCTGCACGTTTCGCCGGACGCGTCGTTTATGGCCGTCGGCAACTCGAAAGCCTCAATGTCGTTGTGGGACCTCCGGGTGTTGGACGCGCAATCACTGCTCGAACGGTCATTCGGGCAGACCACGCCCGATCTGTTGTCGACCCTCGACGTGTTGATGGACAACGAAAATCTACCCCTCCGCGCTCGGTTGGCCCTAAAGTTCACGGATTGCGTGCTGCGGCACCGTTTTCGCTTTGACATTGAGCTGGGAGAGGCACCGACGATCATGATGGGAGAGTTTGATATTGAGATCGAGTAATTCAAAGAGGAGGGAGGAGAAAAACCGCAGATGAACGCCGATAAATGGAAAAAATCTGCGTGAGGTACTGGTTCAGTTGGGTGGGATTTCTGGATAGTCAGCCAATTGTGGCTCAAAAAGGGGCTTGTAGCCGAGGTTTCCATACCTCGCAGGGCCTTACGCGCTATGGAAAGCGCGGCTACATCGTAATCCCATTTAACTGAACCAGTGCCCTGCGTGAATCTGTGGCTTAAATTGGCTGCCATTTGTGTCCGAGATGCAGTCGAGTATAATTAGGGGCGTGGTCCGTGCGGGCCAGCCCCTTTTTACCACACACTATCAGGAGATGAAAACAATGAACAAAAAATCTTTCACCATACCGGTCGTGTTCGTATTGTTGAGCCTGATATTGGCTCTTTTTGTCACCATAAGGGTCAGCGCTGGCCCGGCCCCATCCGATCCGCCACCTGACTTGACCTCTCAGGGCAGCCTTGGCTCTGTGGTCCAAATCACCAACGATCTGGCCAAAGATTACTATTGGCCGAACATCAGTGGAGACGGCGAGTGGGTGATCTATCCTGATTGGGGGCCGCTCTACGTCCGCCCCAGCGATGCCAGCGCACCTGCCCAGCAAGTCGCCGACATCATACATTCGAGTTTCGACGTCACTACCGACGGCGCGCTCGTCTATTCCGGATATGTAACCGGGCCTGACACAACACGGCTCTATTACTATCGGGATGGCACAGAGACCAACTTGACCCCCTGTGTGTCTCATGCAGAATTGGGCGAGATGTGCCTGTACACTGAGGGCAGCGTCGCCATCAGCGGAGACGGCAAGTGGGTGTTTTTCAACAGCAGCAATGCCTGGCCCTGCGAGGCGATATTTGACTATACGTGGAAGTGGGTCTGCGACAAAAGCTATGTTCAGGCGAACCGGGACACCGAGATTTGGCGAGTTGCCGCCAACGGCAGCGACGATCCGCTGCGTCTCACCGATGTTCCTGTCACCGCTTATTTCAGTGGGGCCGATAATCTGGTCACAGACTTGACGGGTTCCAAGGTCGTTTTTTCTTGTGAGGATTGTGGTGATGATGGGGACTATTTGTACGTGGTCAATAGTGACGGCACCGGTCAGCAAAAGCTGGCTCCCATTCACAAAGACACCTATGTATCCGACCCCCGCATCAGCGACGACGGTAACTGGATCACTTTTCTTGGCAACGCCAGCGGCCAGTGGGGGCTGGACGTCATTCGCACCGACGGCACCGACCACCGCCAGATCATTCGGGATGATTCGCCCGATCGTGGAACTCCGATGGACTATGACATCAATTACGATGGTTCTGAAATCGCTTTCCATGGGCTGTTATGGTCAGCTCCATCGTGTTATCAGCTCAATACTTTTTTGATCGATAACGATGGCTCCAACCTGCGCTGTGCGATAAGCGGGCTAGGACAATATCAAAACATCGAAGACCTACGCTTTAGCCACGGCGGCAACATGGTCTTTGTCTCCGACGACGATCTGTTGGGCAACGGGGCGGCCGATTACAAGAGCCAGGTATTTGTCTACCTGGCACCGGCGGCAAAGAGGGTCTCTGTCGCCAACGCCCTGATCGGTGACCGTCTTGATTATAGCGTGACCTTTTCCAACGTAGAAGCGTCCAACCTTTCCGCCAGCCTGACGGATCCCATCCCGGAGAACACTGTCTACGTTCCTGACAGCGTCTCGGCCACCAAAGGTGCTGCCACCTACAATGCTGAGCAGAACCGCATCACTTGGAGCAACAGCCTTGTGCCGGGCGAGCGAGTCACCATTACCTTTGGCGTCACCACCACTTGCAGCGCCGAACCTCCTCCACCGACGATGGTCAAGAATCAGGCCTCAGCCGCCGTGGGAGGACAATCCTACACCCCCCGCGCCATCACCACCGTCGAACTGCCGCCCAAGGACCTGGCGGCCCTGGAGAACAACCCCTCCAACGGGGCCAGAGACGTGCCGATCGAATCGGGCGGCAACGGAGTGCTGCTGCAGTGGCAAGACCAAGCCGGCAGTCTCACCTGCGGCACGTCCAGCACTGACGACGTGGCCTACCGGGTCTATATTCGCAGCGGGGGCACGTCTTGGCAAGAAGTGGGCAGTTATCCCAACTGTGATCGCCAGGTGCAACTGAGCGTAAATGACCTGTCTTGCCAGGACGACGGCGACCCGGAAAAGTACGAGTGGAAGGTCACCGCTTATGACCCCGAATTTGTCTGCCGAGAGCCGGTCGAGAGCGAGTTCTCTTTTACTACCGCCTCTTGCCGTCCAACGGTCGAGGTTGAGCCCGCCTTCACCTTGGCTTCGTCCTATTTCCTGGACAATCAAAGCGTCAACAACCGCGTCCGGGCATACGTGGACTGGAACGGCCCCGCCTATGCCACCGCCGACACCACGCCCCCATACGGCACCGTCTTTTTCGACCTGAACGGCGCCCAAGCCTCGGAGGATGGTCTATCGTGGGGCGCGCAACACGACTATGATATGGGGAGCGACTTTCAGAGCGATTTCTCCTGCGGCAACAACACGCTGCGTGTCTGGGCCAAGTACCCAATCCAAGGTGGAGAGTTTAAATCCTTGGAAACTACCATCCAGCCCACCGTCTTTCCCTTCCCCGGCTGGGTCGATTGGCTGGAAGACTTGAGTTTGGGTTCTTTCAACACCAAGGAGAGCGCGCCCATCGTGGAATATGTCTACGAGTTCTCCTACCCGGAGGAACCTTTCGAGGCTACATGGGACGTTCCCGATATGGTGCCCTACCTGGGCGGCAAAGAACTGGGCATCCTAGAAACCCAGGCCACCGCCGACGCCGAGGGACGGTCGAGCGGCGCGGGTTCTGTCGGCCTGTCTGGTCAGACGGGGCTGGGGCTGGGCGTGCTCAAGTCCGAAGGGATCGTCTGGGGGCGTGGCAACGCCCAGTTCGTCTGCGGCGAGAGCCTGGACTTTGAGGGTGCCGATATGGGATTCAGCATCCACGCCACCGTGGAGGAAGAGGCCAGCTTGGCAGACCTGATACCGGGCCTCAAGTCCGCCTCCGATTGGCCGGTGGTAGGACGCATCATTCGTTGGGTCATCGACGCCGCCAAAGTGACGGGCTCTTTCACCCCCGGCGTTGAAATCTCGACCTCATTTGAGGAGCAGAACGGCCAACTGGTATTCGTTCAGGGGGAGGGGACCGGCAGCATCGACAACAAGGTCACTCTGTCCACCGAGATCTGCGAGGACCTCACGGCCAGTGTCTATGGCGGCGGCAAGCCGTACTTTATTATCCAGGTGCCCAAGGCCCCGGATTATCTCAAAGAGGTGGGGGTCGATCTGTACTATGGGGCCGAGTTCGAGGCGTGGGGCTTTGACGGCGAGTACCAGTACGTGATCAACTGCAAGTATCCGCCCGGCGTGTGCCAAGAGGTCGAGGACGAGGAGACGCTCAAGGCGATGCTTGGCGGCTCGGTCTGGCGTCTGATGCCGCGTGATTACGTCGAGGCCGGGTACGGTGTGCTGGCCATCCAGCCATCCCTGCGCGTGGGCAGCGTCTTGCAAGCCACGGGAACGACCACCGAGACGGTTTTGATCCCCGTCGCCTACGCGCGCCCGGAACCGGCGCTAGCTGTGCGAGGCGACGGCTACCGTCTGCTGGCGTACGTGCAGGACGACGTCGTCAAACCCCACGGGCGCGGCACCGAGATCCACCTGCTGGCGGGGGACGGCGTCTGGAACACCACCCCCATCACCGTCACCGACGACCAACTGCCTGACTTTGCCCCGACGGTCGCCTTTGATGGGAACGACCACGGCCTGGTGGTCTGGGAGCGCGCCGATCTGTCCGCGGGCATCACCCCCACGCTCGACATCACCTTTGCCCAGAGCCTGGAAATCGCCTACGCCGTCTACACCACGACGACGGAAGCCTGGACCGGGCCTTTCACTCTGACGACGAACAGCCTGATGGACCACGCCCCGCGCCTGTCGGTGGGGCAGGACGGCGCGGTGATGGCCCTCTGGCAGACGAACGACGGCACCGACGTCCTGGGCACGGCGACCCATCCGCTGACCTTTACCTATGCCACCTGGGACGGCGCGGCCTGGAGTGCACCGTCGGCTGCTATCACCGGTCTGCAAGACGTGGTGGACGCCGCTTTCGCCGCCTATTCCTCCACTCGGGCGGCCCTGGTCTACGTGGTGGATGCCGACGGCTTGATGACCGGCACTACCGACACCGACCTCTACTATAGCACTTTTGACGGCGCGACCTGGAGCAGCCCGGCTCAAATCGCCGACAGCGCCGCCATTACCGACGTCACGCCCGCCCTGGCCTACGACGCCAACGGAGACCATCACCTGCTGTGGCTGCGCGGCGGCGACCTGGTCTGGCTGAATAACTCGTGGGATATGAATGACGTTCAGACGGTGCGCCCGGCCAGCACCGAGGGCGGCTTTATGGGCCTCGCCCTCGACCGCGACTCGAACGGCAACCTGGGCTTGATCTGGCAGGCGATGGACGCCGACGGGGCCGACCTGGCGTACACCATCTACGACCCGACCGCTGACCTGTGGGGAGCCGACCAGACGTTGATGGCCGACGCCGACGTCGAGACCGCCCACAGCCCCGCCTTTGGGGACGGCACCCTCTACCTGGCCTACCAAAAGGTCGAGACGGAACTCGTCACCCGCACCTATGACATCTCGCCTACCCTCAACTTTACCGTCACCGGCGCGTCTGCTCCGGGAACCAATGCCCTGGCCTTTTTGGCCCACACGGTGGGGCGTGACCTGTCTTTCGACAGCCTAACCGTCACGCCGATGAACCCATCCGCCGGGCAGTCCGTCACGCTCACGGCGGTGCTGCGCAACACGGGCGACCTGGCGGTCGAGAATCCGCAGGTGGCCTTTTACGACGACGCGACGCCCGTTGGCAGCGTCCAGACCTTGCCCACCCTGGCGGCGGGCTATACGACCACGGTAGAGGTCGCCTGGACGGTTCCCGCTCCGGCGGCCGCCCACGTCCTGAGCGCCGTCGCTGACCCCGCCGGTTTGGTGACCGAAACAGATGAGAACAACAACGAGATCACGCTGCTGACGACCTTGCCAGACTTGAAGGTGGAGGTGCTCTACACCACCCAGGATGCCAGCGCCATCACCGCGACGGCGCGGCTGGTCAACGCTGGGGTGCTGACGGCGAGCGCGCCCTTTACGGTCGCCTTCCGCGCCGCCGACCCACTGACCGGTACGCTGTTGGGCACAACGTTGGTGGAGAGCGACCTGGCAGCGGGCGACCGCCTCACCACGACTTTAACCATCACCGATCCAACGTCGCTGGCGGGACTGGGCGATATTTTGTGGGCCATAGCCGACGACGGCGACGTAGTGATCGAGACGAACGAGGACAACAACACCGCCTACGCCCCCCTGGCCGTCCTGCCCGACTTGATGCTGTCGGCGGCGGATATTTACGGCAGTGGACCGGTAACGGTCACCGTCCACAACGCAGGGTTGGTCACCGCTACCGGCGCGACCCTGGCCGTGTGGCAGGATGTCTTTGGCACGGTTAGCACCCTCGTCTACAGCGGCACGTTGGGCGACTTGGGTCCGGGGGCCAGCAGCGCGACCACGCTCACACTTGAGTCGGGAGAGATGGAACTGTGGGCCCAGGCCGACCCGACGAACAGCATCGTCGAGAGCGACGAGAGCAACAACCTGGCGGTGCGAACGGTGGTGGTGGAGAGTGTGAATTGGATTTATCTTCCGCTGGTGCTGCGCGATTTTGGGCCGTGAACTCGGCGTGATGGATTTTTGCCACGAATTACACCAATTTCACTAATTTTGTCGCTGCGTTTAAATTCGTGACAATTCGGTGCAACTTGCAGTTGCCTTAATTCGTGGCAAAAGAAAATAGGGGAAATTAATGTGGGAACGGATTAGGTCATTGTTCGGCGCCAAGCCTGTTGATGAGCAGGTGGCGGATTTGGAACGCGAGGCGCAACGCCTGCGGTTGGACCTGGCAGGGCAAGAGAAAATGGTGGCCCAACTGAAGGTCGAGTTGGAGCGCCAACGCAGTGGTTCCAGCGCCCATGTCTCGGAGGCGATTCAAGCCCAGGTGGAGCAGATGCTGTCTGACGTCGCCACACCCGTCGCGCAATTGCTCACCCAGGCGCATCTGTTGGAGGTGGAGGGCAGGCCGGTACAGGCCAAAGACGTGCTGGCCGTCGCCAAACGGTTGGTGCGCACATTGGAGGACAACGGATTGACACTGGAGGGCCGCGTGGGTGAGAGCGTGCCCTTTGATCCTGACCACCACGAGCCGTTGAGCACCGATGTTTCCCTGAGAGCAGGGCGGATGGTGACAGTGCGCTTTGTGGGTGTGGCGTATCGGGGCAAGCTATTGCGTAAGGCAGGCGTGGAATAATGAGCTAATCGGAGACAAAATGGAAACTTGGACAGATCGCATGAAGCTGTTTGCAGTGCTATCGATTGTAAAAGTGTTGCTGGAAACAGTGAGCGAAAATGAAGGTTGGTCTTTCGAGTCGCCAGACGAGTCTTTGGAGGTGATTAATGGCGCAATTGCCTTTTTTCTAAAACCATCAGAAAATAAATTAGATGAGAACATTTCAATGCAATTCGCGCCGACGGGTCCGCTTCAAGAGATATCCATTTCCAATGGATGGAGCGAATTGTTCTTAAAACTAGCGGATGAATACGATAGAACCTCGTATGTTTTTGAGCAGATAGCGATGGGAGAAGGAAATTAAACGATGCCAGGACGATTAGCCGTTGACTTTGGAACCTCGAACACGGTGGTAGCGGTGTGGGACGAGGCGCGCCAGGAGGGCGTGCCCTTGCACGTGCCCGACTATGGGCGCTTGTACCAGCAGGGGGACGAACAGATATCGGTCGTCCCGTCGGTGATCCACTATGCGGCTGACCAGCGGCGTTGGATCGGCAACCAGGTGTTCCAACAGAATCTCTACAACTCGCCAAGCACCTTTCGGTGGATGAAGCGGTACATTTCCAACCGCAGCCCGATCAAGATGCGGCTGGACGGTTACAAAAGTGAGGGCGGCATCTCGCACTTTGACGCCGGGCGCGAGTTTTTGTCCAGCGTGCTCTTGTTCGCCGCCACAGAATTGAACATTGGCACCGAAGAGATCGCGCTGACCGCTCCCGTGGAGGCGTTCGAGCATTACGAGGACTGGCTGACGGATGTCGCCGAGGCCGCCGGGATGCCGCGCTTCCGGCTGATCGACGAGCCGTCGGCGGCTGCGCTGGGCTATGGGACGCACATCCAGCCGGGCGACGTCTACCTCATCTTTGACTTTGGCGGCGGGACGCTGCACGCGGCGGTGGTCCTCATCGAGGAGGAAGAGCAAGCGCGGGCGGGGCGGCGCTGCCGGGTGTTGGGCAAGGCCGGGGCGGACGTCGGCGGGATGACGGTTGACCAGTGGCTCTTTCAAGAGGTGCTGCGCCAAAATGACCGCAGCGACGACGACGAGGACGTGAGGCAGGTCAGCAACGCGCTGCTGGCCGAGTGCGAGCGGGCAAAGGAACGGCTGTCGTTCCACGAGCGTGCCGACGTCAGTGTGATGCACCCCCACACCGGCGCAGTGCTGGGGGCCGAGTTCACGCGCGACCGCTTCGAGGATCTGCTCGATGAGCGTGCGGCCTTTACCACCATCGACCGGACCATTCGGCGCGCGCTCAACGATGCCCACGAGCGTGGCTACTCGGAGGAAAACATCGAGGCGGCGCTGATGGTGGGGGGCAGCAGCCAAATTCCGTCGGTGCAGCGCACGCTGCGCCGCATCTTTGGGAAGGATCGGGTGATGCTGAACCGCCCGCTGGACGCGGTGGCGCGGGGCGCGGCGGCGTTCGTGGCGGGCGTCGATTTCTACGACCACATCCAGCACGATTACGGCATCCGCTACGTGGATCGTCAAAATGGCGGCTATGACTATCGTCTCGTCGTCCAGCGCGGCACGCCCTACCCGACGGCGAATTCAGTCGCGCGGCTCACGGTCAAGGCCGCGTACGATGGGCAGACCCAGTTGGGCATCGCCATCTATGAGATCGGCGAGCGACGGGGCCGAGGCGGCGAGCAGGCGATGGAGTTGGTCTTTGATCCCTCCGGTGCGGCCCGCATCTCGCCGGTCACGCTGGACGAGGATAACCGCCGCACCCATTTCTGGATGAACGAGGGCACCCCGACCTTTTTGGAGGCCGAGCCTCCCGGCAAACAGGGTGAGGCCCGTTTCGAGGTCGCATTCTCCATCGACGGGAACAAACGATTGCTCATCACTGCTCGTGATTTACAGACCGGTCGGACGATCTATCGGGACTATCCGGTGGTCAAACTGACATAGAATGAGTGAAACGTAAAACGTGACCCGCGACCTTTACGCATCACGTTTTACGCATTACTCGAGGAGGGTTTGCTGCAATGTCTCACTTTACAAAAATTAGAACCAAAATAGTGGAAAAGGAATACTTGCTGCGGGCGTTGGACGATTTGGACTATGCCTACGAGGAAGAGGATGTCAAGATTCGCGGGTTTGGGCGTCAGCGCCAACAGGTGGATATCAAGGTCAAGACTCGTGGCTATGATGTCGGCTTTCGCAAGGTCGGCGATAATTACGAAATCGTCGCTGACTGGTGGGGCGTCCGAGGGACCAATCGAAAAAAGTTTGTGCAACAGGTGACCCAGCGCTACGCTTACCACGCGGCGCGGGCCAAGTTGGAGGAGCGAGGTTTCACGCTCGCCAGCGAGGATGTGCAAGAGGATGGACGGATTCATCTGGTACTACGACGGATGGTGTGAGACAGGAGGTGGAGAGATGAAGCTTGAAGAGATTGAGGTCTTTATTGACAAGGATGGCAAGGTGCGCATCGAGGTGCGTGGGGTCAAGGGGATGTCGTGCCTTGATCTGACCAAGGAACTGGAGGATGCGCTCGGCGGCGAGGTGGAGGATCGAGAGATGACGCCGGATGCTTACGAGACTGTTCAGGAACAGGTCCAGGATTATCAAAAGTTGCAGGACGGGTAGTGGGCGACGAGGTGTTGCGGATTCATCATTTTCTCCCGTTCAGCCACGCCAACGGGCCGGGCGGGCGGGCGGTGGTCTGGGTGCAAGGGTGTACCCTGGGGTGCCTCGGTTGTTTTAACCCAGAGACGCATTCGTTAGAGGGTGGGGAAGATGTCTCTATTCCAGACTTGTTCGACCGCATCGTCGCGCTTGGAGACACTATCGAAGGCATCACGGTCAGCGGCGGCGAACCGCTCCAGCAGAGACCGTCGTTGCTGGCTCTGCTAAGACGGGTGCGGCGAGAAACTGCACTGTCGGTCTTGATTTTCACTGGCTATACGTGGGAAGAAATTCAACAGATGCCTGATGTTGAACTGCTGCTGAAATGTATCGATGTGCTCATCGCGGGCCGCTACGACGCAGCCCAACGCTTTGCGCCCGAAAACAAAAAACAACTCCTTCGCAGTTCAACTAATCAGACCACGCACACACTCACCGACCGTTACACGCTGGTCGACTTGTGCTCCGTTCCACCCGCCGAGATCATCATCACGGCAGAAGGCAAGGTGGCGGTGAGCGGGGTTGATCCGCTCCGTTGGTGAGCGCCGGTCAGCGAACCTGGCAGAAATATTGCATTTCCGCGGTGGAGCCGGGGCGGTAGACGTAGACGAGACCGGTAAATCCGTGCCCGCCGACAAACTGGTTAACGAGTCCCTTGGCTTGGTCGATCTGGTACAATTGCCGGACAATTTGTTCCCCAGTATCCGGGGCAATCACAGAGATCGAGACCGATGGCCCCTCGAATTGGTCACCCGAATAATGGGCGCTGAACTCTAACTCGTCAAAAGTGGCAACCTCAAGGCCACCGTTCGGTGTGAGTGCGACTAGCGACCCCTCACTCAAACTTGCGCCAGTCGAGGCGCGATAGAATACTTGGCAGTCTATGTTGCTTGGGGCTGTTGATTGTTGATTGGCTTGTTTGGATGGCGTCCTGCAACTCGTTGCTACCAGCAAAATGCAGATGACGAGTCCCAGTAGGTTCAATTGCTTTGTGTACATTTTGTTCTTCCTTTGAATACTCACTCCAGAATCGTCAGTTCCATGCAACGATGGTGGATAGAATTGCGTTCGCCTTGCACCCACTTGCCTCTTCTATTTGTATCACCAACCATTTTCATGATATAGAGCTTGGATCTCGGATTCGGAGAGAGCGTAGGAATAGATACGGATGTCGTCAAGCTGACCGCTCAACATATAGCGCAAAATTCTCGATGGAGCCCCAAACCTCATATTCTTTGGTGGGTGTTCCCCATTCGAGAATGTACCGACACAACTATCAGTGACTGTCAATTGCCCATCAACGTAAAGCTCCACTTGATTGGGATCAGCCGCTCCGTTCCAAACACCTACAACGTGATGCCATTGTCCCATTGCAGTTTCGGCAATGGCGCTCGCCCAGAAACTTGTTGTCTCATCTTGAACAACAAATCGTATCGCACCATTTGGATAACTGTGACCGCAAGGTTCACCGGAAGAGCCTGTTATGAGAAAGGCCAGCCCTTGCGAAACCCCGGTCTCGCCCCCATTGCTGATCAAGTACTGGTTTCGAGATGGTACGTTGTCGCCCTTGAACCAAAAGGATACGGCAAAAGGAGGCTTGTACCGGATAGGGCTACCAAATTGAATATACCCCTCTGTTCCAAAGCTGTATGCACTGTGCTTGTTCCCGAATCTGTCTGCTGTCAACATCACATTGTGCGCTGTCCCGTGATTTGTGTTCCCGCTCTCATCATTGGCGTTACCATTGAACGGGTAGTAGGCAACGAGACCACCGTTGTCATCAGAAGGCAGCGCAGGAGTAGGAGACACAACGATAGGAGTCGTTGCTACGTTTGATGACAAGTGAACGTCTGCCACAGGTGTTCTCCCTGCTGTCACAGCAACTCTGGCGCTTGTGGCTATGTAATCAGATTTGAATGCGTTGACCGTATAGTCACCGGGAGGTACATTGAGGATAGTATAATTCCCCTGCGCGTCGGTAGTGACTGAGCTAGTCGGTGGATCCGTATTGACGTTTGCGAATGGTATTGGAGACCCATCGCTTGAATCAATTACCTTTCCAGTTATCTCTCCTGTAATTGGTGCAGTTGGGGTTATTCCTGGCACACATGCTGTTAGGAACAGTGATAAAAGTAGGACAAAAGTTAATTGCTTCATCTTTTTCCTCGTACTTTTAAGCTAGCACCTTGTTTGGTATATACGACGGCAAACACACTTTTTCTCGCTCGATAGGTGAGCGCAAAGACCAGATGACTCAATTGCATTGTGGTGCAGTTTGCATCGACGTTTTCTTTATTCTGACCGAGCCAGCGCTGCCAACACCTCGTCGAGGGATGGTGTCGATGAGGCATCCTTGAAATGGGTGATGCGGTGATAGATATCGCCAGCAGCGGCGTGGAAATCGCCGGGCAATCCGGCCTCGGCAAAGGTTGACGATATCTCGTCCATTTCACCCGCAAAGCGCCACGCCTTGGCAGTGACGCGCCGGGCCCTTTGGGTCGCTTGCTCGGCAAAGTCTGAACCGCCCCGCGACCATTGGTGCTCCAGATCCTCTCGCACACCCAGCGTCTCTGCGGTGGCAAGTATTGCGCATAGTAGTGCAGTGCTCCCCTTGGTGTAGGCGGCAAAGCACATCTTGAGCGCCGACGCCTTTCCGATTTCCTCGCCAATCACGCTGGTCTCCAATGGTCCGGCTGAGAAACAAGAGGCCGTCACATGGGCACTCTGATCGGGACCGGAAAGATAGAGCCACGTGCGCTCCGGTTCCCAGGCCGGCCCGCCGACGATGCCGCCATCGACGAACGTTGCGCCAGCTTGGGTCACCGTTTGCCCGATGCGGATCGCCCGTTGCGGCGAGATCGCGTTGGCGTCGAGGTAGAGGCCCGCAAAGCTGTGATCCAGAACCTGGCTTGCCACGTCTTGAGCCGCGTGGGGTGGGCACACCGAGACAATGATCGAGCAGGTTTCGCATAGCTGTGCCAAGGTGTGGGCGTCGTGGATGTTGAATTTTTCGGCCCGTTCGCGAGTTTGCGCGCTGCGCCCCTCGGAGGCCCAGTAGACGTCGTGCCCACTGTTCTGCGCCGACGCGGCGAGGGATATTCCCATCAGTCCGGGATGTAAGATGCCTATTCTGTGTTTTGTCATATTTTGGTTTCCTTTCGGCTCTTGGCCGATTCAACATTATACTGATATCGTGGTCGCGAAAACAGCCCTATAGATGAAAGTCGGCCGCAGTCTGTAGGGCGTCTTCAGGCAAACCACGAAATTCACCGGATGGAAAAACTGACAACTCGTATTTGTTATGCGCATAGCTATAGAACGCCAATCCCCAGCTATCCTCATCTCCAAAGTAGCGCAATCGAAAGAGATGGGTAGGCGTATTGCGCAAGCACTCCAGATACTCTTCGCGGCTTTCTGGCCAATCTGGCGGTGGCCAGTCTGGGCCAGGTAGTTTTGGTTCCGTGTAGGCATCCACGTAACAAAACTGACTGCGGAAGCGAATATCAAGCCGGGTGTAGCGTCCGGCAAGATGAGTTTCCGCGTAACGTTGGATGCGTTCTTTGGTGCGGTGTTTGACGGCCTCTTTGATCTTGACGCCGCCACTATCGGGGTCGAATACCCATTGACCTGGCATTTGGTTACACTCCTTTCACATTGAATGAATTTTTGAGTGGTTTCCATCGTGGCATGATTGCTCAAATGATTATGAGAATAACCCTTTCACACTCAGATACCTCTGGCCGGTATCGGCAAAAATGCACACGATCACCTTGCCAACGTTCTCTGGCCGCTTGGCGATCTCGATCGCTGCGTGCGCCGCTGCTCCAGATGAGATACCCACCAGCAATCCTTCCTGACGCGCGATCCGGCGGCACGCCTTAAAAGCCTGGGACTCGTTCACCAAAAAGATCTCGTCAATGATTTCGCGGTCCAGCGTTTCGGGCACAAAGCCCGGTGCTGTGCCCATCAAGCGGTGTGGGCGAAAGATTCCTTGCGAGATGTACGGAGCCTCCTCCGGCTCTATGGCGACCAGTTGCACGCCTGGTTTCATCTCTTTCAGATAGCGCCCTGCGCCGCAGATCGTGCCGCCGGTCCCTAATCCCGCCACCAGGATGTCTATCTGGCCCTCGGTGTCCTGCCAGATTTCCGGGCCGGTGCTCTGATAGTGCGCCTTGGGGTTGGATGGGTTGACGTGCTGGCCGACGTAAAAGTAATCTGGGTGTTCGGCCAGAATTTCTTTGAGCTTTTGCCGTGCTCCTTTGGTGCCCTGCGCGGCGGGTGTCAGAATCAGTTCCGCACCGAAAGCTTTTAATACTTGCCTGCGCTCCACACTCTGAATCTCTGACATCACCAGGATAGCTTTGTAACCCTTGATGGCGGCGATATACGCGACCGCCATACCCGTGTTGCCGCTGGTGGCTTCGACCAGCGTGCTGCCGGGTTTCAAAAGCCCCTCTCGCTCAGCATCCTCGATGATTTGCAGCACCGGTCGATCTTTGACGCTCATTGGGTTCGCCCATTCGCACTTGGCGTAGACTTGGCAATCTGGGGCCAGTCGCTCTAGCCGCAGCAGTGGCGTTTTGCCGATCATCTCGGCGACGTTACGATAGTATTTCATTGAGCTTGCTCCCAAAATAGCAGGTCGGATTAGGCGATCTCTGCCCGTTATCCGATCTTAAGGGCGGGTAGCAAACCCGCCCTACGTTTATTCGATCATCAGAAAAGCATAGCGGTTCATCGGCTGCGAATAGTCTGAAAGGACCTCGATGGGGAAATTGTACTGCCGGACGGTGGAAAAGACGTCCACGGCCATTGCTTCTGATGTTGGGCGCGCGGACCTTGGACTTTTGCATTCCTCCCTTGTGCCAGAGCAGTCGGCACAAATGTAGCAGGTATCCATATACAACAAGAACGCCTTTTGGTAACCAGAGATAAAGACTTCTCTCTCCAATTTTAAAAGCGCATGGTTGGTCTGTTTCGTCCACGCGTGACGATTTTCCGGCTGATCCACCACTTTTTCAAAGCGGAATATCACCCCAGTGCTGTATTCGTCAAAGAACTGTTGGCATTCTGAAACAGACGGGACGTTCGGGGGACATGTCGCGTTCTTGCCGTACTCGCCGCAGCCAAACATGCATTTCATCCGCACCCACTGGGCGACGATGATATCTTCTGCTTTGATCCATTGGTAATCGGTGTACGTGTGTTTTTCGAATAGTGCGTTCAGTTTTTCTCGTTCACTCGTCATTATATTTTTCTCCTTTCTGATCTTGCCGATTGCAAGACGCGTTCGATGAGCAAAGCCTTTCCGTCCAGATATGCCGGGCGGTCGGTTGGAAATTGTTGCGCCAGTTTCAGTTTGAGTTCTGCGTACTCTTGCGCAATCTTTGGGTGCTGAATCATATAGTCCCGAAAGAGTACCACGTTCTCCCAATTTTGGCTGTGGATCTCGTTCACGTGTACGTGATGGGTCCGGGGGTCTCCTTGCACAAAGAGATGCCTGCGCGGCACGCCGTTTTCGCCCCTATATTCGTATCCCAATTGCACCACCGGTTCGATACAGACCACAGCTTTTTCAAAGCTCTGAACTGCTATGCTGATGTCCAAGATAGGTTTGGCGACCATTCCTGGGATAGAGGTGCTGCCCACGTGTTGAATATCCAGCACGTAATCGCCGATGACGGCCTGCAAGCGGGCTTTTTCTTGTTCAAAGAGCCGCTTCCATTCGGCGGTGTAAGGGGTGAGCTTGACGACGCCTCTCTCTAAACCGATCATCATTTCTCTTGTCGCTATTGCAACATCCCCCGCGCCGCGACATCCCAAGTTGTTTCGACTTGGGCTTGTCTGACGGCCAAAATTTGATTGAACAAGTTGCTGACGACGCAGCAGTGGTTGGGGATCACGGTCACCCGCTCGCCAATCTCTGGTTTGCGCGAACATTTGGAGAAATCGACGTGCCCGTGCTCTTCCGACATGCTGTAGAAATGGGCGTTCGGGTATTCCAGGATGAGGCCGTGTCCCTCTAGTCCCAAAAGGTCCGAGGAAAAGGTCTTGCTGCCGCCATCCAGAATGCCGCGTTCGACGGTGGGGCGGCTGACGACGGTCGTGATGACGCGGAAGGCGACGTCATCCAAGGACATTGCCCCGGATTTCATTGTCGCCCGATCCCCATAAACGTACGTGCCGGCGCGGTATTCGGTGACCTCTGAGCGGGTGTGGACTTGCCACATACCGGGAGTGCCGCCATAGCTGACGCGCTCTATCGTAATCCCGTCCGTTTTCAACAATGCCCGGGTCTGGTTCACAAAATGGTCGCTTTGGGCATTATTCGGATGCGTCATCAGGCCGTCAAAGCGCAGGCCGAGGGATTGGGCAATGATGCGCGCCAGTTCGGCGGCCTCTTGCGGCGACTGGACGCCGCAGCGCCCCATACCCGTGTCGAATTCCACCAACACCGGCAATGGATCGTGCCGATCCGCATTCTCTTGTTGGGCTGCCTCAGCATAGCCGCGCACGGTGAATGCCGAGTCTGCCGTGACGCTGAGCGTTACCCGGCGAGCCAGGCGCATCAGCCGCTTGAGTTTGCTTTCGCCAATGATGTTGTAGGGAATGCAGATATCCCGGACACCGGCATCGGCCATCACCTCGGCCTCACCGATCTTTTGGCAGGTGATGCCTACGGCCCCCGCTTCTATCTGCATCTGGGCGATCTCTGAGATTTTGTGGGTCTTGATGTGGGGACGGAGGGCGATACGATGATCGTCCAGGTAATGTTGCAGCTTGGTGATGTTTGCCTCTAGCCGATCCAGATCGACGATGGCGACGGGTGTTTCCAGTTGCTTTGTATTCATAGACACCTCTTTGCAAGTATTGATCCAAGTGAGATCGCCAATAATTGTACAGTAAAACAGATATAAGAACAAAGGTCTGAATGTCAGCGTGAAGAAAGTGGTTATTTGCCCATCAAGCCAACAAGGTGTACAATAGATGTAGCAATCTAGCACAACCAGTGCTTGGGGCGGGTCGGAATCCGAGGTAGCGTGTGGCACACGCTGTTTGATTGTTGTTTTAGAGAGAGACTTATGACTGAATGTCAATCTTGCGGTCGCAAACATCGTCCCGGTACGTTGTTTTGCAGTGGGTGTGGCGTATACTTGGCCACCGGGGGAACTCTGCAAACCGATCCCTTGCCGGAAGAGGAATTGCCCATCACAAAGGCGAATCCCTGGGACAATGTCCCCCTAGTTGGGCCAGACGAGACATCTCCAATCCCAATACCTCCGCCAAAGGCGCACAAGCAGACGCCAGTTAAAATTCAAGATGCTGACGCGGCACCTCTGGCCCCGCTGCGCATCCGAGTCATATCGACCGGCCGAGAGGTTCGGTTATCGTTCATTTCCGAGGCGTACATCGGGCGTCTGGATGCAGATCACGACATTTTCCCGGACTTGGACCTTACCCCGGATGCCAGGGCCGATGATGGTGTCTCCCGTCGTCACTGCAAGATCCACCGGCGAGACTCGGTTTACTTGGTCGAGGATGTTGGCAGCGCGAATGGCACATATCTGAATGGACTGCGTCTGAACCCTCACCTGCTCCACGTGCTCAAGGATGAGGATGAACTTCAGTTGGGTCGCATCAAATTGAAAATCATCATTCACAAATAAATTGGTGAATCAATGACCCAACTTTTTCTCAATCTCCTGTGAGGTCCTCGTCACCGATAGACCGCCCAGCGCCGTGCACCGCAATTCATAGGGTAGGCTCTTGCCGACTATATCCATCGCATCAATGACTTGGTCCAGCGGTATGACCGCGTCAAAATTTGCCAGTGCCATATTTGCGCAAGCCAACGCGTTGCTGGCAGCCATCACATTTTTGCCGAGGCAGGGTACCTCGACTCGGCTGGCCACAGGATCACAAACCATTCCAAATATATTTTGGAGCGCCATACTTGCTGCGTCGATCGCTTGCTGAGTAGAACCTCTTCCCAACGTGACCAGCGCTGCGGCAGCCATCCCCGACCCCGCGCCGCATTCGGCCTGACATCCGCCGATCTCGGCAGCGAACGTGGCGTGGGCCGCGATGAACACGCCAATCATTCCCGCTGCGAGCATGGCCTTGGTTGAGTCATCCTCAGAAAGTCCCATGGCGCTGGCTGCCCCGATGCAGGCCCCCGGAAGTCCGCCGCAGGCGCCAGCGGTCGGTGCGGCGACGATCACACCCATAGAGCTTTTCATCTCCATCATGGCAGTCACAAAGAGAATGATTTGGTTCAGTATGCCTCCGTCGAGTAGTTGCTTGTTTTCCATCTGGGCCAGAAAATGCCCCGACTGGTATCCGAGGATTCGGTCTGCGTATTCGGTGCCACTGATACCTTGGAGGATAGACCGGAACATGATGCGAACAATGTCTTTCATGTTCTGGAATACTTGCTTGTGAGGCACGTTGCCTCGGGCGCTTTCGTAGTGGAGGGCCAATTCCCACAACTTGAGGTCCCGGGTCGCATTGTATTCCAACATCTCCTCACAGGTGATGAACGGAACCTGAATCTCTTTGCGGGATAGCACGGGCAGCACCGGAAAAAGTTGCTTGACAGATCGCGCACAAGTTGAGCCAAGCTCAGAAATAACTTGCTCCTCTAGGAACTTTTGCGCTTTGATCTCGATAAACTGTGTATCTGGGCCCTTTAGAAGGAGAATGTCGTCCGCATCGGTGTTTTCGGTCAAATAGCTGAGAATCTTTTCGCCATCCGAGTCGAGATAGACGAGGGTTTCGTAATAGTCGCCCGCTATGGATAGTTTAAGACCGTCGATCTCGATGATTTCTATCATACCGCCACCGGTAGAGATAGCCGTCACCTGGTGTTGTTCTATCGAGTTTTTGATCCAGAATCTGTAGGTGTTGGGATGCTCAAAGCCGTAATCCGAGATGTCAATGTGTACCTGGATTCCGGCGTCGCGGATCGCCTGGGCGGATTTTGTCAGTCTTACGTCTGTGGCCTCCCAGCCGAGCAGGCCGCCAAAGAGCCCCATGTCGGATCCCTGACTGACGTGGGTTCTAGCGAGGGAGCCGTTAGAATCGAATTCGATCCATATCTCTTTGATCTCGCCATCCATCAAATCCCGGATTAACCTTCCGATACGCACAGCAGCCGCGCAATGAGAGCTGGATGGCCCTCGCATAATGGGGCCGATCACGTCGTTGAAAATGCTGGGGTAATCCTTTCTGTTGCTCATAGCCGCACGTGACCGGGGCCTCCCGTAACGATGCTGGCGGCGAGATCGAAAAGCGAGTGGGGCTTGCTGGTGTCTATCTCTATGTTGTGGCGTTCGGCCAGTTGCCGGGTGACAGAATCTGGCAAGGCCGCGATGTGATCTGGCTGATCCTCGTCACCGATCATCACGATTCGCTTGCCCCGGAACAGCAACGGCAGGGTTGAGGGAATGTCGCATTGGGATGCGGCATCGATCAAGATAGTATCAAAAATCCCAGGTTGTAAGGGGATGCCCTGGGTCGAAAGGTTTTTGATCAGCCACACGGGAAAGAGCTTGAGGGCCTGGGTGTAATGGCCCTCGGCATTCAGGCTTGAACCATTTCCTCCGTTTGTGGATGTCTCGATGGCGGATAGGTATTGATCGATGGCGTGCAGTGTGTCCGGTTCTAGCGCTGCGGCGACGTGCCGCCATTGCTCTGTCAATAACTGGCCCCCCAGGTTTGTTTGTTGTTGCCACAATTGGTCCAACGCTGGCTGTGCTTGATCCTGCGAGGGCAGTTCTTTGAGTTTTGCCCCGGCTCGAGTCCGTTGCGCGCGGAGGTGCCAAATCTGAATGATCTGTTGCCATATTTGTAGATGGTTCACCAGTTGCTCGGAATGTTCGTAGGTCTCGTCGAACAGCTCTGTCAGATAGTTTGGGTCCTTTTGGGCCTTTTTGAGCGCTTTGCTCAGTACCGGGCTATTCAACTCGTTTTGGTGCAGTAAAGCGGTGGCGCGACCCCTAATCCTGTTCCAATCCTCAACGTGAGAATTTACGTCCGTATTCAGGTCGACCAGATACTGTTGCATAGAATGGATCAGGTCTTTGGAGGGCATCACTTTGGACCATTCCAGTTCCTGACGCATACCGTCGGGCAGTTTGGCCCATAGCACATCCAGCGATGTCTCTGCCTCTGCCAGATTGGGATGCAATTCCCGCAGTTCGTATTCGATCCCGGTCGCTTGTGAAAAGCGCAACCAGATGGAGGTCGCTTTTAGCACGCTCATCGATGTGACCCAACTTGTACCCTGTGCCGTCTGCCGTTTTCCATCAGACAGTAATCCCTGAATTGCGCTTTGCAAAGCCTCAGGAAGGGTATGGTCGCGTTCGAGTGCTGCCAACCGCTCCTCCCAACCGGTGTATTTTGTCTTGAGGTGTTGGTATTGCTCCTGGAGCACATCGAGGTCGCGAACGATGCTTTCGTTAATCGGTCCAAAGGGCCACGTATTGTTCGACATGGCCTCGGCGATGGTCTCGGGCAATTGGGTGAGGGAATCCGCGAACTGGGTCTCGGTTTCACTCAACTCGGTGGATTTGGTGTCGATCTCACTATCACTCTGTGCTTGATGCGATGCGAGCGTCTGCCGCACGTTTGCCTGGTGAGCAGACAACGCACAGGCCTGCACAAAATCGTATCTCATTTGGACGTAATCGGCCCAAAATTTAAAAGATACCTTGCGAGGGGGTTCTTCGACGGGATTGAGCGCCAAGAGGGTGGCGTTCAACGTGCTGATATCCTTTAGCTTTTGCCGCAATTGCTTGATCGCCCAATCACGAGAGATAATTCCGCGCACTTGTTCTTGGGGTGTCAGTTTCCCTGATGCGATCCGGGTGGCCCACGTATTTACGTCGTCTAGTTCGGCGGCCAGATTTTGCCACGCCGTGTGATTTGCTACTTTGATCGCAGTCGCGACCTTGGGCAGCAACAGTGCCGGAACGCGGGTGCGCGCGGCGATCACCTGTTTCTCCAAACTGTCCAATAAATCTTCGAGTTTGGTTGTTTTGCTGTCACGATCTTGACGCAAGCGATCTGGCACCCCTGCAAGACCGGCTCGCGCCGTGCCCAGGCGATGCGCGTGTAGCACATTGTCTTTGATGGCAAATGCCCGGTCCAGAATATCCTCCAAACGCCGGGGCGTCGAGTCGTCGGCCTGTACGGCCATTGCACCGAGCAACCAATGGGTGACGACCTCGGAACGCTGTTTGAAATCGTTGAGCTTTTCCAATATGGTGCGATAGCTGAGGGCTGCCTGGTGCGCCTCGCTCTGGATCACCTGGATATCCTGACGGAGCACTTGCTCCCGTTCTTGATCGAACGTGTCCACGGCGCTGTCCAAAGCTGCCCACAGATCGCCGGATAAATCTGGCTGATCCTGACTCTCTGTGTTGGCAATGGTCGTGCGCAACTGTTGGGCGTTTTCCTCGACCACAAGCGCTTTTAGCAGATTCTCCCACGCCGACATAAAATCCGTAATGGCGGGCAGATCGTTCAGGTCAACGTCGGGACGCCGGAGGCTCGTGGCTGCGCCCAGTTGTTGCTCTGCGTCTTCCAGGTATCGTAGGAACGGTAGGTCTTGTTGATTGGCCACCAGTACCTGGCGCACGTTTTCCGCGAGGGTTTGGTGCTGGGTAATGCGGTTTTGGACGTCTTGGAGCAGGGTGGCGATGGCCATAGTCAGCGCTTGTTCATTGTCTTGTCCAAAGCGTATTCTGTCTTTTCTCACACAAGCTCTGACCGTTTCGGGCAGTGTGTCCAAGAGCGTTTGTATTTCAAGCCGGTAGCTGGCGCGCTCACTTTCTAACTGCTGGGCCAACGCAATACTGGTCTTTTGCTCGTCGATCAATCTTGCCACTTTATTATATTCGCCGTGCGCTTGTTCCAAATTGCTCGTGACGCCCCCTTTGCGCACGTCGGAGAGGGCGCGGCGCATCGCGCTCAACATTTGGGGCCGAAACTCTTCACCGCTCTGCACGATGCCCGGATAGTTCAACTGGGTCGAAAAATGCTCGAAAACAGCATCCGTGATCTCGCTATCGGGGCTGGCGACCAAAATTGTCTTTCCCTGGAACACGGCGTCTCCCACGATATTGAGCACCAGTTGAGATCTGTTTGCGCCGGGAGGGGCCGTGACAACCGTCAGTGGATATTGTCCTGCCGCGGTCACGGCTTTACGTTGACTATTGTTGGCTGGAACAATGGTTCGACGTTGGTCAATGTTGGGTTCTAGAGTTTCTGGATATGGTTCCCGGTCATCCTTGTTTAGCAGCAAGTGGTGTAGGCCTGGTTGTAGTGTGTTCCAGCGATGTTCTTCCTTCAGTTGACTCAATTCTCTTAGCAGATGATTCGCATCGCCCGCCTGCGCATAGAACAGCACTGGGCATTCCACCACCGTGTGACGCGATAATAATTGCTGGGTCTGAAACTCTTTCCGGCTGACGCGCACAGCCGGCTCGCCCGATGCTCCTTCGATGGTTGATAGAAATTGGTCGAGGGCTTGGTCGAAACGCACTCTGCCGGATTTGGTCTCAAGTGAGAGATGGCTTGCCGAGTCCCAGCTCTGCAACGCGGCAGAATTGATTTTTACTCTTGTGTTTGTCGAGGTCAGGCTCACGCCTTTGTCGGTTTGCTGTCCGGATACACCGACATAGAGTAACGGCATCAGGTTGTGGTCTGAATCCACAAAGAACGGGTATCCAAAGCAGATGTTGGTCTGCTTTCCGCCGTTCATATCTCGTAACACAAAGCGCTGTAGTTTTTGAGTCTTTTCCTCGGTGCTTCGTTGAATTGAGAATGAAAAGAGCGACGTGTCTCGCAAAAAGCTGCCATCCACGTGGGGCAAAAACCAACAAGCTCTCGGGATATCCTCTTGTTCTATCACCAGGTGAAGACGATTCTCTTGGTGCACGTAATCGATGGCATAAGACAAGAGTCTTTTCCAATCTATGTCGTCGTTGATTGGCTGGATCAGCATTCTGCGCACCTCTCAAGTGCTTTTTTGATACATATACTTGCAGGCCTGTGTTGTTGGATTCGGGGGTTTGCCTGATTTGGCGATCTAGTCCCCGCCCATGGTTGCAATAGTATAGCACGTCCTTCTCTAGGACGCAAAAGTGCATGCTCAGATATGTTTGCCGCGCGTCATTTTGACTTTTGGGCAAAATCCGAATATACTGAATGCGCAAAAAATAAGGAGGGAAAAATGAGACAATTCTGTGTAACTACTGCTATGGGCAAGCGATTGATCGGCAAGGCGATGCTGCGCCACCCGGATATCGAGGGTGTGCTCAAAAAGGGCACGTTGGTCATTATTGCGGGCACCACGAATGGCTATGTGGCCGAGGAGGTTCTCCAGTCGTTGGGACAGGCCGAAGGGTTCTCCCGCCGGGGCTTTCGGCGTGGGATGACGGTGGCTCCTGGGAACAAGATCCCCGCCATCGACCTGCCAGGCGACGTGGTCGTCGTCGACGGCGAGTGGCAGCAAGGCAAGACCATTTTTGACGTAGTGGACGACCTCACGACCGGTGACGTGATTCTCAAAGGGGCGAATGCGTTTGACCCATACGGTCAGGCTGCCGTGCAGATCGGCCATCCCAAGGGCGGGACGATTTTGGCCGCAATGGCGGCGGTGGTGGGGCGGCGGGTGCGACTGATCGTGCCGGTAGGCTTGGAAAAGCGCGTATTCGAGGACGTAAACTTTTTGGCACAGCGGTGTAATGCCCCAAGTGCCAAAGGTCCGCGTCTGCTCCCGATGATGGGTGATGTGTTTACCGAACTGGACGCCATCAAGCTGCTGACGGGTGCCAATCCCAGTCTCATTGCGGCTGGCGGCGTCTACGGGGCAGAGGGTGCGGCCTGGCTGGGGATCGCGGGGACGGAGGAGCAGGTTCAGGCTGCGGCTGAGCTGATCAAGTCGGTGGCTGGTGAACCGCCTTGCGAGGTGTAGGTAAGACAAGATCGTAGTGTGAACAATCAAGATGCGCCCACTGGCATTGGCTGGTGGGCGCTGTTGTCTTGACAAGCAGGGCTGTTCAATTCTAACAAGCTTTCGACATAAAGCGCTCACAGCCACCGTCTCGGGGGCGCCCCATACCACAAAACATTGGCTTGGAGTAATTTTCTACCCCAAGCCGCCCCCGGGACTGGGGCTGTGAGCGTTGGGAAATTAGAACTGAACAGCCCTGTCTTGACAAGCTTTTCCCGCTGACGGGGGAGTGACCAGCTCCCCCGCCAGCGGGCACAAAAAGGAGGAATTTTTGTCTCTTGGCCTGTCTCGAGACCGAGAGACTTGATTCTGATTAAAATCAGGCATTTGTTACTACCTGGCAATAGTATACCACATCGACCTTCCAAACGCCTTACAAAATGGGTCATAAACCTTCCAAAAACCTTCCAAATTTTATGCGCTTCTGCCAAGTGTCCGGTCTTGCCAGCGCGCTAGCCCGTTCGAGATCAAGCGCCAGATGGAACTGTGACTTTGGGACGCAAACCGAGACCGCCCCGATTGTAAGGGGCGGCGTTGTTTTTGGTGTATATTGAAATCACCCCCCGGCCTGTTTCGAGACCGGGGGGCTTGGGTATTTACGTCATAGCCACGATCAATCGCTCATCAGTACCAACGGCAGGAAAATGAACACATCTTTTGCTTCCTCCACGGCGATGGTCACGGTGGCAACGTTCGAGTCGTCGGTCCCGTCATTGGCGTGGTAGGTAAAGCTAACGATGCCGCTGAAACCGACGGTCGGCGTGTAGATAAAGGAGCCGTCGGTGCTCAGGCTCAACGAGCCGCTGACCGGACCGGTATCCCACACCGCTGTGAGCGGGTCGCTGTCGGCGTCGGTGTCGTTGAGCAACACGCCCGGCACGGGTACCGTCAGCGTCGTGTTCACAGTAGTGGTGTAGTTATCGTCTGCAGCCACGGGCGGGTCGTTGAGGCAGTTCACCGTGATGGTGACAGTAGCCACGTTGGAATCGAGGCTCTCGTCGTTGGCGTGGTACGTAAAGCTGTCCTCGCCGCAAAAGTCGGCCTCGGGCCGGTAGACGAAACCGCCTTTCCAGCCCGGCTCGTAACGGGTGTACTTGAGATCGCCGTTGCTAGAGTCATAGTAGCTGATGGCCGGTTTGCCATCTACCTCCGCCAGCGAGGAGTAGCTCGCGGTCCCATCCGTATCCACCGCGACGGGCATTTCCCAACTGCTCCCATCGGCATCCGCTGCCTGCATATACTTGAGGTCGCCGTTGCCATAGTCATAGTAGTTGATGGTCGGTTTGCCGTCCACCACCGCCAGAGAGGAGGCATAGGATGTCAAATTTCCTATATCCAATAGGGTGAACATTTCCCAACTATTTCCATCGGCATCCGCAGCTTGCACGTACATCAGGCTGGCTGGCTGGGCTATGAAGGCGATGGCGGGCTTGCCGTTGATCACCGCCAGTGTAGAGATTGCCCCATCGGCCGTGAATACGGTGGTTAGCGTGATCCAACTGCTCCCATCAACGTCCGCGGCCCGCGCGTAATTGAGAGTGCCGCCAGTCGCATCGAAATAGCTGATGGCTGGTTTGCCGTTGACCACCGCCAGTGAGTTGTACTGCCCCACAGTTCCATCGCTATCCACCAGCACCGGTGTGCCCCAGGAACTTCCGTCGGCGTCCGTTGCATGCACGTACTTGAGGTCAGAGTTGGTTCCGTCATAGTAGCTGATGGCCGGTTTGCCGTTGACCACCACCAGCGAGGTGTAGTAAGGGCCTACTTTCCCATCCGTATCCACCACGATCGGTGTGCCCCAGGAGCTCCCATCGGCGTCTGTGGCCTGTACATACTTGAGGTCTTGGTTTGTCCAGTCATAGTAGCTGATGGCCGGTTTGCCGTTGACCATCGCCAGCGAGTTGGACTGGCCCACAAAGTCGGCCGCATCCACCGTGACCGGTGTTCCCCAGGTTGTCCCTCTGGCATCCATCGCCTGCACGTATTCCAAGCGCCCATTGGTGAAATCCATATAACTGATAGCCGGTTTGCCATTGATTATGACCAACGAGGTGTACCGGCCCACGTCCCCGGCCGTCTCCGGTGTGTTCATCGCCCAACTGACGATGGTTGGTGTGAGCGTACCGTGGGCGGGCAGGGTATCGGTGATAGCGATCAACGAGTCGCCGTTGGCGTCGCTATCGTTAAGCAGCACGCCGGGCACGCTCACGGTGAGCACTGCGTTCTCGGCCACGGCGAAGGTGTCGTCGTCTGCCACGGGCGCGATGTTGCCGCCGCTCACGGTGACGTTGACGGTGGCCGTATCCGTGCCGCCGTTACCGTCCGAGACGGTGTAGGTAAAGGTCTCGGCGCCAAAGAAATTGGCGGCTGGCGTGTAGGTGATGACCGTGCCACCGTTGACCACCGCGCCGCCGCTGTCGGGCGTGCCGACGGCGGAGATGGTCAGCGTATCGCCATCTATGTCCACGTCACCGTCCAACACGTCGAGCGGGTTGTCGATGCTGTCCTCGTCCACGTTGAACGTGTCGTCGTCGGCCACGGGCGGGTCGTTGACGTTGTCCACGGTGACGGTGACAGTGGCGGTGTCATAGCCGCCGTTGCCGTCGCCGGCGGTGTAGGTAAGGGCCTCGGCGCCGACGTAGTTGGCGGGGGGCGTGTAGGTGACGACCGTGCCGCCGTTGACCACCGTGCCGCCGCTGTCGGGCGCGCCGACGGCGGAGATGGTCAGCGTGTCGCCTTCCACGTCCGTGTCGCCGTCCAACACGTCCAGTGGATTGTCGACGCTGTCCTCGTCCACGTTGAACGTGTCGTCGTCGGCCACGGGCGGGTCGTTGACGTTGTCCACCGTGACGGTGACGATGGCGGTATCATAGCCGCCGTTGCCGTCGCTTACGGTGTAGGTAAAGACCTCGTCGCCGACGTAGTCTGCCAGGGGCGTGTAGGTGACCACTGTACTGCCGTTGACCACCGCGCCGCCGCTGTCGGGCGTGCCGACGGCAGAGACAGTCAGCGCGCCGCCGTCAATGTCCGTGTCGCCATCCAACACGTCGAGCGGATTGTCGCTGCTGTCCTCGTCCACGCTAAAGACGTCGTCGTCGGCCACGGGCGGGTCGTTGACGTTATCCACGGTAACGGTGACGGAGGCGGTATCGTAGCCGACGCCGTCACTGACAGTGTACGTAAAGACCTCGTCCCCGACAAAGCCTGCCAGGGGCGTGTAGGTGATGACCGTGCTGCCGTTGACCACCGCGCCGCCATTGTCGAGCGCGCCGATGGCCGTGATGGTCAGCGGGTCGCCGTTGGCGTCCGTGTCCCCGTCCAACACGTCGAGCGGATTGAGGCTGCTGTCCTCATCCACGCCAAAGGTATCGTCATCGGCCACGGGAGCGGCTTCCAGCACCTCTACGCTCGCGTCGTCGCTGTTGTTATTCGCGTTGCTGTCCGGCGTCGTCGTGGTGATCGTCGCCGTGTTGGTAAACGGGCCTGCAGACAAGCCATAGCTCAACACACCGCTGATGGTGATCACGCCGCCCGCGCCGGGCGCGAGGTCGTCCACGTCCCAGGCATAGCGCGTGCCGCCGCGCAGCGTGATGCTCGCGCCAACGCTGCTGACGCTCGTGCCCGTTACACTGACGGGGATGGTGTCGGTGATGACCACGCCCGTGGCGGTACTCCCGCCTGTGTTGGAAAAGGCGAGCGTGTAGGTGATGGTATCGCCGGGCAGGGCGGTGACCGGTGTTGCGACTTTGGTTATCGCCAAATCCGGCCACGCCTCGTTCAGATAGACCACGTTCTGTTGGCACTGGTTCCCGACAGCGAGATCGAGGTCGCCATCCCCGTCCACGTCGCCCAGGGCCACACTACGCGTCCAATCACTGCCCGTGCCAAAGTTGTAGGAGGTGGTGTCGAACGTGCCATCGCCATCGTTCAGATAGACCACGTTCTGTCCGCCCGCGTTCCCGACAGCGAGGTCGAGGTCGCCATCCCCGTCCACGTCGCC
>JAAEPW010000417.1 GCA_024232355.1 Chloroflexota bacterium
GTAAACGGGCTGCCCGCCGCGAGCGTAGTCGTCAGCGTCGCCATGCGTTGGGTGCTTCTGGAGCTTGTACGAAGCGCCCTGTCCGCCGCAAGCGAACCAAGGTCAATATATGGCTATCTGCAAACCAAATGACCCACTAGTTGCCCTGCTTCCTCGGCCAGGGCGCGCACCACCTCGACGAGGAAAAAGGGACTACCCTCGGTCTCGCGCCGCAACAGGTCGAGGACTGGCTCCCGTCCCCCGGCCGATCCCAGCATCGAAGCGCTCAATTCGGCGATGCCTTGTTCGGTCAGCCGTTCCAGTTTTAGAACCTGCATTCCGCTCAAGTCGTCGGGCAGGTCGGGGCGTTCGTCGTCGCGGTAGGTGCCGATGATGAGCAACGGCAGGTCACTCGCCCCTGTTGTCAGTCGATCCAGTAGAGCCAAGCTGATGCTCCCTACCCATTGGAGATCTTCCAGGATGATGACCAGTGGCCGTTCCTGCCGTTTAAAGACCTCGCTCTTTATCTCCTGTCACTTTTAGTTGACATAAGAGTAGGATTTATCGATCCGTAGGATACTATACACAAATCAGTCCAGTTCATGGTACAATCTCCGTACAGCGATAATGACATAGGTTCTGGAAAGGAGTATATCGTGAACAGTTTTCAACTATATCAAAGACTAATGCAAGAATTGATCCCAATCAAACTGCGA
>JAAEPW010000418.1 GCA_024232355.1 Chloroflexota bacterium
ACCTGAGCGGCTCCACCTGGATCAGCGACACCGTGACCGACGATAACCTGCTCGACTTTAGCCCCCAGGTCGCTTTCGACGCCGAGGGAGACGCGGTGGCCGTCTGGGAGCGCATCAACACCGTCCACATCTCGCCCACGCTAAACATCACCTTTGTCCGATCGCTCGAAATCGCCTCGGCGCAATGGCTCAGTGACACCCAGAGCTGGACGAACGTGGTCACCCTAACCCAAGCAAGCCAGGGTCTGATGGACACTGTGCCCCAACTGGTACGCGGGCAAGCGGACGGCACGCTGCTGTCCACGTGGCGCACCAGCGATGGCTACGAACTGGTGGGAACCATCACCCACCCGCTCACCATCACCTACGCCCTGTGGGACGGAGACAACTGGAGCACCCCGGCGGCGGCTCTTTCGGGCCTGACCGGCACCATCGACGTGAATGTGGCCATCTACTCGGCCACCCAGGCCGCGCTGGTACTGGCGCAGGACACCGACGGGGATGAAATCAGCCAGAGCGACAACGAACTGTTCTATGCCACCTGGGATGGAGCGACCTGGAGCGGTCTGACGCAATTGACCAACGACACCATCACCGACACCGCCCCGGTCCTCGATTACGACGAACAGGGCACGATCACCCTGGTCTGGCTGCGCGGCGACGATCTGGTCATGCACACCGGATGGCCCACCGCACCCATCACCTACAGCGCAAATGTCGCGCCCAGCAGCAATTTCACCGTCGTCCGATCCGACAGCACGTCGGGCGCTTTTCTCGACTATCAACTACAACGCGACCCCGACGGTAACTTGATCCTGTTGTGGCAAGAGATCGGGACGGAAGGAGTCGACGTGGCATACACCGTCTACGACGCGGCGAACGACAGCTGGGGGGCAGACAACGCCCTGACCAGCGACGGTCTGCTCGAAGAAGCGATGGCCCCCGCCTTTGACGAACAAGGCGACTTGTACATGGTCTACAACAAGGTGACGATGGATTGGGTCACCACGACCCAGGTCGTCGCGATCTCGCCCACGCTGACGGTCACCGTCACCGAATATATGCCGGAGCCGGTGCAGAGCGATATCTTTCAGTTGGTGCATACCCTGGGGCGCGATTTGGGGATTGACGACGCCGACATCGCGCTCTCTGATCCCAATCCAGCGCCCGGCGGTCACGTCACCATCAGCACCACCGTCCACAACCTGGGCGACCTGGCCATCACGGGCACACAAGTCATCTTTTACGACGGCGACCCCGATGCCGGGGGAATCCAGATCGGCACACCCCAGGCGATGATTTCTCCCTTCCGTGCCGCCACGACCGAGACAGTCAGCATCGAGTGGGACGTACCGGCTGGCGCGAACTCGCACCTCATCTACGTCGTCGTCGACGCAACAGATGCCATCACCGAGACAAACGAGGCGAACAATCAAGCTGTGTTGGGTGTCGTGCTGCCCGATCTGACTGTCGCCTGGGCATACAGCCTGCATACTACCGATACCCTCACCCTGACGGCCACCATCTCCAACGTCGGAACGCTAGCGGCGACCGGGCCTTTCAGTGTCGATTTTCGCGCTGGCGACGCGGTCACCGGCACTCTGTTGGGGACCGCCAGCGTCGGCGGTGACCTAGCCGCCGGTGATGGAATCAGTGTCAACCTAACTCTGAATGATCCTGTCGCGCTGGCGGGCATCGGCGACCGTTTTTGGATCATCACCGACGCCGGTGAGATGGTGACCGAGGCGAACGAGACCAACAACACACACTATGCTGCCTTGAACGTCCTGCCAGACCTGACTTTGGCAACCACAGACATTCAGTTCGGCGATGCCGTTACCGTCACCGTTCACAATGTCGGTGTGCTGACGGCGACCGATACGATGCTGGCTGTATGGCAAGGCGGCCTGAACGGCCCGACGGTCTACAGCAGCACGCTGGGCGACCTGGGGCCTGGGGCGAGTGAGACGACCAATTTCACCACTGCGATAAAAGGTGATGGTTTGTGGATCAAGATCGATCCCAACAACACAGTCGTCGAGAGCGACGAGAGTAACAACCTGGCCGTGCGCGTCAGTTGCCCACAGCCCCTGATCTCGGTGGACATTGACGGCTCGACAAAGGGCACCACCAACACCCTCTACGCCTTTACGGCCACCATCGTCCCCACCGACGCCACCGGGCCTATCTCCTACACCTGGACCCCCACACCCAACCCGGGCAGCCTTCTGCTGCCAGACCGGTCGACCGTCACATACACGTGGGATGCACTGGGTACGTACACCATCACCCTCACAGCAGAAGGGTGCAGCGGCAGAAGAACGACTATACACACGATCGCCATCCAACCACCGACATACGATATCTACTTGCCGCTGGTGCTAAGGAACTTTGAAACAGCTCCAATTCCAGATCGCTACGTCGAGCGATACGGCAGCGATACCGGCGACTGTAGCACACCAGAGACATCTTGCGGCAGCATCCAGTACGCTGTGGATCAGGCCAGCCCTGGCGACTTGATCGGTATCGCGGGCTATGCGGACGCCTACACACCAGAAAACCCTGACGGAATGGTCACTCGCACATACTGGTACGTCGAGTCGCACGCTTCGCCGCCAGGCTACAACGGCCCGGCCGAGATCAGCCAGGTGGTGTACGTGGACGAGTCCGTCACGTTGTATGGCGGCTACAATGCTGACTTTGACGATTGGGATCCGGACACTTATAAAACCGTGCTCCGGCCGGGTCTCAGCGGCCTTGATGCGCGGGTAGTCTTTATCGATCCCAACGCTGCCGCCACGCTGGAATGGCTCTATATCATCGAGGGCAATGCGTATGGGCAAGGTGGGCTTTACAATCCTCCGTATGAACACGCCGGTAACGGCATCTTTGCCTGGGGAGACTTTTCCGGCACCGCTGTTGGTGTGACCATCCGTAACTGTATGATCGTCAACAACAGTGGGGCTGTTTCCAGTGGCGGCGGGGTGAACATTAAAAACCGAAACAATTCTACCATTGCCAACAATACCGTGCAGGGCAACCGGGCGTATCGTGGAGGCGGCATCAGTATTTCCGAGAGCGACAATGTGATCGTCAGCGATAACGTGGTAGCAGAGAACACTGCCTACGGCCAACAAGCGGGCGGTATCTACCTTGTCAGTACCGACGGCGCACGTTTGATCAGCAACCAAGTCTATAGCAACACGGCCAGCGAAAGTGGCGGGGGGATCGAGGCGCGGTTCAGCGAAAATGTCTATTTGATCGGTAACACGGTCCACGACAATGTGGCTTCCCAGTACAAGTATGGCGTGGGTGGCGGTGTTGATCTGTTCGGCATTCTCGAGGGCTATACGGTACAAAACAACATCATCTATAACAACATTGCCACCATTTACACCGGGCAGGGAGATTACGACACCGGCATCGGTGGCGGTCTCTATCTTAACGACACCGAAAACGGCATCGTGGTAGGCAACATCATCACCGGCAATGTGGCCAGCCAGAACTTTAGGGGCACCGGTGGTGGTCTGAGCATCTATTCATCCGACAACGTCCGGCTAGAGCGAAATCTCATCCAGGGCAACGTAGCGACCCCCAATAGTGACAGTGGGCCATTGAGCACCGGTGGCGGCGTGCGCATTTCCCTTGGCAGCCCCAACGTCACGCTGTCGAACAACATCATCGTCGGAAACCAAGCGCCCGCGGGCGGCGGCGGAGTCATCGTGATCGGCAATAGCAATTCTCCGGTCGAGTCCACTTTCCTGCATAATACCATTGCCGACAACAAGATGTCGAGCAGCAGCGTCTGGCAAATCACAGCGCCTGACGGGTACGAACTACTTCCCGGCGCAGCGAGCGCCCCACCAACCGGGCCGCAGTTTGCCGAGTTGCGGATGCTGGCAGAATCCACTGTTCCGGCCCAACGCCATCTCGATGCAGTGATGCTGGCAGGAGCCCAAGGAATTTTGGTGGCCCCCTACAGTACCTTCAACGGCGTGAACAACTTGATCAGCGGGCACACACTAGGCATCTCTGTCACCAACGCTTCTCTCAGCACCGTCACAATGGACCATACGCTGTGGTACAACAACACCACCGACTATAGCAGCGGTGTTACCCACACCAACGATCGCAGCGGCGACCCGCTCTTTGTCGACCCGGCGGCGTGGGACTTTCACATTGGCTCCGGATCGGTAGCCATAGACCAGGGAACCAGTGCTGGCGTCACCTCCGACTGGGATGGCGACACTCGCCCACAAGGAAGTGGCTATGACATCGGCGCCGACGAGTACGCCAGCACATCAGCCTACTCTGTCAATGCCCAACGACTGGCTCGAGACCGTCGCCGATACACCATCCTGTCTACGATAAAGAGCCATATACCCTGATCTAACAAGGGAGCAGGAAAGACGTCTTTTGTAGATGAATCAGAGTAGGAGCAATACTGTCTATGACTAACTGGACTCAAAAAGGGGCCACGCTGAGTGACAAATCCGCCTGTAAGGAATTTGGTTTATCCCAGCCCGAAATCATCCAGGCAATCAACGAAGAAAAACTCCAATATCGCCAGAACTATATGCATGGAAATCCATATTTCCGACTG
>JAAEPW010000419.1 GCA_024232355.1 Chloroflexota bacterium
CTTTAATCTTGCCGGGAACTCGGTGACGTTGAGAGTGCAAGGCAGCATCGCCAACTTTCCCACCCTGTCTGATGCGTTCATCATCGTCAGCTTGCCAGACCTGAGCCAGCAAATAGACATGCAGACGTATGGCCTGCGCGCATCAGGGAGCTATGAGGCGTGGTTGGAGGTGGACCCGGCTCAACACGCAGCCCTGGTCAATCATCCAGACATAAAAGGCCTCATCCTGGACGACGCCCAGGCCCAGTTTCGCTCGCTCCATGCCGACGCGCTGTCGCAAGGCACCCAGGGCGCGTTCCAACTCAACACACTAACACTGGCCTTGCTCAGCGTGGTGGGCTTTTTGCTGGTTCACTATTTTGCCGCTCAACAGCGCGTGGTAGAGTTTAGCGTCTTGCGCGCGTTGGGGATCTCGACCCGGCAATTGTTGGCCTTGCTCTCTACCGAGGGTATCTTGGTCATCAGCCTGGGGCTGCTGACGGGAACAATCATCGGCTATGGCCTATCGCAAAGCATGGTGACCTATCTCTCCCGCGCCTTGACAGAATCACTGGCCGGGGTAACCATTCGCCAGACGCTCATAGACTGGCCCGCTGTAGCCCAATTGTACGTCGTTCTAATTGTTTTTTATGCGCTGGCAATATTGCTCTTGATGGGACTTTTGATACGCGTCGGCGTCCATCGCGCACTGAGAATGGGAGACGAATGATGACTGACAAACAAGCCTTTGTGCTATGCGACAATCTGGTCAAGATTTACAAGATCGCCGAC
>JAAEPW010000420.1 GCA_024232355.1 Chloroflexota bacterium
AGAAGTCGGTGAGGCGCACCGGCACCACCCGCTTGGGTCCCCAGATGAAGACGGTGAACGGCCCGGGCGGCGGGATCACCTCGATGGTCCCCACGGCCAGGAGCACGGTGTTGGCGATCACCAGGGCGCTTTTCGGGTAAACGAGCATTTCGAGCGCCGAGAGCTGCGGGTAGATACCCATTGTGGCCGCCGTCGCATCGCCGCGTTCGAGCTGGTCGGCGGCGTCGATCTCGACGTCGACTTTGATCGACTCCTCCGGCGGTCCCGCGAGACGGTAGGCCTCGCCCTTGGCGCCTTCGCCGGCCGTCGTTCGGGGTTTGACGGTGCGGGTCAGGGTGTTGGGGTTGTACTGGAACACCACGACGCTCGCCAACGGGTTGAAGGGATCGATGCCGACGATGGCGCCTTTTTGGAGGCGGGGGGATTGGGAGAAGGTGGTCATGGTATCTTCTAGCTCTAGCTTCGGTTTCTAGTATAGCGGAATGAGCCTGTCTATATCAGTCCACGCCTTGGTTGATGTTCGCCCCTTTTTGTGTTTCTTCTTTTTCTTCTCATTTCCAAATTCGCACTTCTTGGAAAATTCACATCCTCGAAATGTGTTTATTGGTGAAGGTGCAAACGTTCCCGCTGGGGGTGGATTATCCGAAATGCCCGGAGTCCAGCCCGGTGGATCAATCTCCGCAATTCCACACCGGCGAGCCACATAGCCAACAAACGTATTGCAATTGGGGCCCCAAGTACAGTAGTGGCCGACGTTGTAAGTATTGGTCGCCTTTTCGATGCAGGAAGGGTCGTCCAGTCCGACCAACTCGCAGCTGGCGTCGGTGGCGTGCTTGTCACTGGGCCAGTTTTTCTTCGGAATACCTTGGTAACAATCGCCTTTGCGTTTTTTCGCCATAAGACTATAGGTGTCGGAGTCCTTCGGCTCAATGCTACCTATGCGAAAGAATGAGTGACGACCGAAACTACCTGTTCCGCTACTAAGTGCTACATCTCTCGAGCATACGTACACTTTTGCTTCTTTTTCCCCTTGCGATTTCATTTGTAACAATGTGGAATTGGTCCGCGTTTTCGCCTGTTGCAGGGTATGCGTTAATTCGTGCGCCAGAAGATGGCGGCAATCCTTTGTCTTGGGCGCATATTGGCCGGCTCCAAAGACGATATGATTGCGGAGAGTAAAGGCGCGCGCATTTAAGGTCCGCGCCGCGTCGGCGGCTCGATCTCCGGTGTGTATGCGGACTTGGCTAAAATCGTGGCCAAAGTGCCGCTCCATAGACCTGCGAGTGCCGCGGTCAAGGGGTTGGCCTCCACTCTTCAGAGGCTTGATCTGGGTTTCCAGCTGAGGGCTCTGACCAGAGATGGCTCTTGCTTGAACAAAGTCCTTTTCCTCCTCCTCAACAACCTCAACCTGTCTCTGAATCAGGGGCTTGATTTCACTGACCGTTGGTTTTCCGTGAGCCCGGCCCTCTTCTCCCTGCTCCTCAAGCTCACGTTGGTCGACAGGGTCTGAAGTGCGCATTATGGCATCAGCAAAGCGGTCGGCTTCCTGCTCGAACTTGTCCCCGACCTGGCCAACGGTCAGCTTTGCCTGTACGCGAGGTGAGCAGGTATGGCAAGCGCCGCCAAAGGGGCAAGCCCTGGGGCTGCTCAATGCCAGGGGGCACGATTCCATAACCTGCTGGGCAGCCGCTTGTGTGCTGAAATTTACCGGCGTCTGGCTGAAGTCGTAGCGGAAACGCGGCTCAGCCTGCAGACCGGAGCGCAGCCGCTCCGCGGAGGTTGCCGCTTCATCCACGACCTGCAGAACATCAAACCGACGCTGCGGAGCCAAGTTGCGCGCCGGGATGGCAGAATGTGAAGCATTCCTTTTTACCTTGGTGATTGCCCTGGTATTCATGGTCTGAGTGCTCCATACTGGCGAGGCTGGCCGCAACCGAGGGTGGCAAGGTCAAGGGCTTGGGGGAGCTCATCAGGGCGATGATGGTGGCTTAAAATCTCACCACCCGCTGGGACCAGCACACCTTGACCTTGTTCTTGCCGGGCAAACAAGGGCAAACCTCGATACGCCCGACGCCCGAGACACTTGA
>JAAEPW010000421.1 GCA_024232355.1 Chloroflexota bacterium
AATCGTCGTGTTCAAGCTGACCTGTAAGGGATAATTCTACCAACTGCTCATATTCTGTCCTGAACGAGAGAAACAACTCTTCCTCAAAAGTTGGCCCTATGGGGATGCACATAGCCAAGAGAGATCCTCCTAGCAACACAATCGCCGGTATGGGGTCATGATGCTTGAACCAGTATCGCAGAGTTGCCCAGATATGAAAGAGCAAAAAACAAGCGATCGGAAGGATGATAGGTGTTAGCAAGCAGCCAAAAACAAGTCCCCCGCTCAAGAAAAAGTCATCAGCGTGCAGCCGACTGAAATAGATGCCCACTGGTATTGCTCCTGAGACAGGGAGCAATACACAGCCCATGGAATCTGCGGGAACAACTGCTCTAATTATGGACTTGATTACTTGATTCATCACTCGAATGTATCTGCTTTGTCCATACATCAGATGGGAATAATCATCCCGGCGGTTACTACTCGCCCTCCCACAGGTTCAGACAAGTTTTCGATGCTAAAGAACTTTGAATTGATTGTGCAGGTTCTGCAAACCCAATCAATGAAAACCTGCGAGAGGGTCAATGTCATCAAGTTAAGAGACGAGGGCCAAACCTGCCAGATTTTACGAGACACTTTCGAACCAAGATGCATTGCTAATCGGGTCAAACCTGGCTCACAAAAGCTCTAGCGGAAACCTGACAGGTCTTTGCAAGCCTTAACTTTGTGACATTGGTGAGAGGATAGGCCGAGTAGCAACTCTCGGTGATTATTTCACTGACCGAGCACCCTTTTTACAACCGCTCTCTTTTCTTCAGATTGATCCAGAGCCTGCCACGACCAAAGAACGACTCCCTCCGACGGTTTTTGAACAGCCATCTTTAGTGCCTGCTCGAATCGATCCACAGGAAACTCTTCTTCCAAATAAGCGCGTGCCACTTGAACCGAAGGAATAACGACTTTTCTCCCCCTTGTGGTTTGATCCACTACAATGTCGTTAATCCACTGAGGGTCTTGTTTGAGCATGTGCGAGTAACACATCGGCGTGAAGAAATCCACGTATGGAGAAAGATAGGCCAGATTCTGCCCAGTGATCGCTTTTACGGCACCATCATACTCTTGTGGGAGCCATGGCACAGAATGCAGACCTATGCTCATCCCCGGATCAATTTCTCTGATTTTGTCCGTTAATTGTTGCACCACATTTTCTACGAGACGGCATTTCCACTCGACCCATTCTTCTTTGTGCTTTTCCAGAATCCAATTCCCCTGATCTGCAACAGTTCTGCCCTCTCGCGGTATGACAATTCCCATTTCTGATTCAAACCGGCACAAACATCGATCATCAAAACAGGTTTGTTTGAGATTATGTGCATTGCTTGGGGAAACCTTTTCCCAAAAAGCAAAAAAGCGAATGAAATCTAGCGAGACGCCACAAGGTCTGACTGTTTCGATCATATCCACAAGCTCATCGAGTTTATGGTTCATAAACCGCTGTGACGAGGGACAAGCAAACTTTAACCACTCTTGAATTGCTTTGTGTCCATCACAAGTCAACGCATATTCATCTGGATGATCTGCAAGTCGCTTTTTGTCATAGAAAACAGGAAATATCGTATAGACGTTGATTCCGTTTTCTCTCAATCGTTCAATAAACGCTTTCTCTTGGTGCAGCCTTGGGCCGATAAATGCTGTATCAATGCTCAGGTCTCGCCACTGGTGGAGAACTGTTTCAAGATCATTCGGTTTGTCGTAAATTTTGATGCCAATCATAATTTATTGTCCTTGTAGCAATAAAGTTGAACGACGATTCTATTTTTTGCATAATGTTCCCACAAATCTACTTTGCTCCAGGTCTGCCAGCAATCACACCACTACCCTCCCTGCACTGCCTCCACCACCCGGCTCAACGAACGATACCTTTCCACCCACAACCCCAACAGGCCCAAGCGCCAGCGGTACGCCTCGCCGATGGACGGGTCGGCCTCGCCGGTTGCCGTTAGGATGTTGCGCAGCGCCAGACCGTGCAGTGCGTCGCTGATGACGCGCCGCTCCAGGTCTACGCCCCGCTCGGCCAGATAGTCGGCCACTTGCATCAAGGTGGCGAGGCCGGTGAGGGGGATCATGCGGCTCAAGACAGCCAGCACCAACCGTTCCTCCGGTGTGGCCTCTGTCCACAAGAACACAAAGTGCGCCTCGCCCGAAGCCAGGATATCGTCCAGGGCCGCATTCACGTCGGCCACTGTGACATAGCCGCGCTCGGTCTTGTTGTGCCGGTTGACCAGGCTGTGACAGAGCAGTTGCAAAAAATACGGGTGCCCGGCCGACACCTGCCACATTTTATCCAGCGCCAGATCATCGTAGCGCATTCCGTACTCGACCACCGGTTCTTGGATCAGGCGTGCCGCCTCCGGCTGCTCCAGGTAGGCGATCTGCCGGTACAGGCTGATGTTAAAGAGCACATTCCAATAGTCGGCGGCTAGTTCTTCCAGCCGGTGCGTGCCGCAAAAGATCACGCTCAGATTGCTCGAGTGTTGGATAATGTGGCGCAAAAAGCCAAATATCGAAGCGTCGAGGTTGCCACGCTGCACCGCCGATTCCAGCTCTTCAAACTCGTCAAACATGATGAGTAGATGCCGGTCTCCGATAACCTCACGTACCTGAGTCAGGAACCGACGCTCGAAAGAGGTGGTCGGACTGTCAACAAAATCGTCGTACTCGGGCAAATCGATCACAAAGTTACGGTCCTCCAGAGCAAAGGCGATCTCGGTAGCCAGAGAGAGGAAAAAGTTGGGCAGACCGGGATCGAGACCGAGGGCCTGGCCGTCTAGATAGATGGGCAAATAGTCGTCACCCAGTTGGACTGGCAGTTGTTTGAGCAGCGACGTTTTGCCCGTACGCCGCTGGCCGATCAATACCAGGTTGTTGCGGTGGAGAGCGGCTAGGTTTTCCTGGATAAAGTCTACCACGTCTTCCCGCCCAAAAAAGAGCGGCGATCCGCCATCCAAAGGGGTTCCCACCACGTACGGGTTGGGGATGAATTGGAAATCGCCCTCGCTGGCCAATAAGCGGACGACGTCGGCAAAGTTCTCCACTTGGTCGGTGCCGCGGGGATCGGTGTACAGGATCACAAAGCTGGCGCGGAATTGGTCGGCTCCTTCCGCCAAATGAGGGCGCACGCGCAGTTCCACCCGCACCTCCTCGCCCGGAGCGATTTGATTGATCTGGGCAGCTTGTTCCACCAACGTGTACTCGGGCGCAGGGACGAGGGTGATCTTGAGATTGAGCGCCGCGCCGCGCCCGTCGTTGCGCAGCTTGAGGACCAAGGGGATGGTATCGTCTTGCCAGGTGTGACGGGTGAGCAACCGGCAGACGATTTCGGCGCGAGTCTGGAGGTCGCTGATGGCGCCGGTCACGACGGCCAGCCAATTCTCGGCGATATATTGGATCACGGGGCGGTCAGCACTGCCCAGTTCGGTCCGGGCCAAGTGATCCACCCGTCTCAGCCGTTCGACGGCACTGGCCAGATAGGCAAGTTTGTCCCGCGAGGCGTCCATCCGTTCGTAGGCATACAAAGCCTCTGCCACGGGGTGCAGCCCGGCCAGGGCCTGGCCCAGGGCCTGGAAGGGTCGGGTGATCATCGTGGTTGCCGTTTCGGATGTTGTTTTTCCTCCCTCTGCCTCTTGTTTGTCGCGCAAAGACGGCAAGAGTTGTGTGATCTGAGCGATAGAGCTGACCTGCAACGCCTTTTGGCACAACTGGTACGTGGACAAGGCGCGAGCCACATAGTGCAGGCCATTGGAGGGAGGCTCTTGTTGATCGGTCTCGTGCGAACCGTCGGGGTCCCATCTGCACACGTACTGCAAACCTTTGGCGGGGTAATTTTCCAACTGCGTGATGATGGTACGCAGACCCACAGGCAGCACCTCTGGCTCAAATAGGCTGGTAAAGAGATAGTTGAATCCCTCGGCAAGCTTGGCCATCGGTTCTGCGCCAAGATTATCTAGAGCACTGGATAAATAGTCGATCAAACTGGCCGAGTTTGGGTCTTGCCCTGCTGCCTGGGCCAAACGATGGAGTGTGATAAGGGTGTTTTCTGGCGCAAAGAGCATCGTCTCGGCCAGCGTTTCTGCCCGCCCAATGGGAGAATTGCGGTGCGCTTCCAGACGCCGCTCGACTTTTTCCCTGCGTTGTTCCTCTGTCCCTTTTTCCTGAATCAAACGGGCCACATAGATAGCCGTACCGGCTTGATCGGCCAGGCTCATCAACAAGGTGCGATCCTCGCGCGAGTAGTCTTGTCCGGAAAGGCGCGAACCAAGAGCCAGTGTTCCGACCAACTCGTTCCCTTCCATCCTTGGCGCGATCAGTGGCACGAGCAATGAAAAAGATTTACCCCTGGAGAAGGAAACCACACGTCCATTCAAAAGTTGTCCAAGTTGACTGGTGGGTAAAGTCAGTACAAGTGTTTTTCCATCTGATGGCGAGACCCTGAGGAGATCACAGCGGTCACACTCTTGGTCACCAGAGACATAGTACGCCTCGGTCTGCTGAAAAGTCCCATCTGGATGCCGCAAAAAGACCGCACCGTGAGTGATATGCAGCAGATCGGTCGTGCGCTGGACGAGTATGTGCAACAATTCTTGCAAGTCGATGATGGTACGCACTTCACGCGAAAAGTGGACGATGGTGCGCCGAAAGTCGACTCTTTCCCGATAAAAGCGGCGGTCAATAAAATCTTGCAAGCGACGACGCAAAGGCTGGACCACCGAGGTGCTGACCAACGTAGAAATGACGATTGCTATGTCGGATTCTTGATCGGTGAGGTCGCGAAAAACCCCCTGGAATAGAAACACACATCCCAGGTAGACGAGCGCCAACGTACCCGTCAGCGTACCATAGATCATTGTGCTCTGGATGATGGGGTCAATGGCCCACAATCGGCGGCGCAGGATCGAGATAACGAGAGACATTGGCATAAGGAGCATCAACAGCATTGAGAGAGGTTTACCGATCAAGTGATAGCCAAATCTGACCGAATCTGATTGGTAAAGCTCTAAAATCACGATCTCCAGAAGCTGAAATCCAAAATACCCCACGAACGCAGCAGTCAAGCCAAACACAACCCACTTGGTTTGCTGTTGCTGGAGTGGGGTAGAGACGCGCATATAGCGGTAGATTTGGGCAAACACGCCACTGCCAAACCAACATAGCAACACCAGGTACAGGCTAAAAAAACGCATGTTGTGGAACATCAACCGAATAGTGCTGTCATCTGATGGAATCAAAAAGGCCAACATCCGGAGTGGAAGACTGAGATTGTCTCGATCAATTATCAACGCAGAAGAGGGAAAGTATGTCCAAGACAATATCCACCCGATCCAAAGAAAGGACAATGGACGTGTCCAGCGAGGGACGAACTTTCCGTCGGGAAAAGAGTAAAAGACAATGAGGGTCAATCCCAGGCCCAGGACTTGCACAAGAGAAGAGGTCCATCGCCACACAGAATGGGTTTCATCCAACACGCCTAGCCAACCAACAATGGCTACCCCAAACGTCAACATCGCGGTTGAGACAAAGATCGCCATCCGATCATTTGGCTTGAGCCAAAAGATCGCTGCGGCAGCAAAGAAAAATACCCCCGCCCGTATGCTATCGAGCACAAGTCCGTACACAATGTGAAACTCTATGGGAGAGTCAAATTGGTTCAAGTAAGCAGGAATCGAGGCGACAAAAACGGTCAGTGTTAGGACGGCAAGGGCTATCCAGATGATGCGAATGATGCGGTGCATAGGACCATGCATAGAATGATGCGGGTCAGGTTCATAGCCCAAGATTGCTTTCTTTAGCGCATGCAACGAGTCCATAATTATACTCCACTTTGGGTATCAGATCAGGGCTGATTTTTCCCCAACCATCATCAGTGCTTTACACGCCCAAACGCCACAATTGTGGACAATCAGGCCCTCCGCCCAGAGTTGTTCAGTTCTCCGTAAGAACCGCACCGGCCTGAAAGAGCCGGTGCTGATTCCCCGCCTTGAATACGTGTCAGGTCGGGCTACAGGCTAATATCGTTTACTTGCCTTGTATAAATTGAGTATAGTTCAGGCTCCCGCACAAGTCAAGGGAAAACATCTCTCACAACAGGCAAGCTGAAAATAAAAGTACTCCCCTGCCCCACCTGGCTCTTTACACTGACCTGCCCGCCTAGTCTCTCCACGATGCGCCGCACGATGGATAGCCCCAAACCGTGTCCTGTCACGTGCGTCTGGTCTAGGCGTGTGAACGGGGTGAACAAACGTGTCTGGGCCTCGGACGAGATGCCCGCGCCGTTATCGCGTACCCAAAAGCGCACCATCGAGTCTGTGCCGCCCTGTCGATCTTGAGGTGTTTCAAAGCCCAATTCTACCCGCGGTGGCCTGCCGCCATACTTGATGGCATTGCTGAGATAATTGACCCACACCTCCTCAACCCATGGTCCGTGGCCCATCACCACCGGCCAGATATCTGAGAAAGTGATCTCGGCTTGATGCTCCTCTATCAAGAGGATAGATCGTTTCATCACTTCTTTCACAATACTCGCCATATCCAATGGCTTGGGTACTATTTGAACTTTGCGCGCTCCGGCGAGCAGCATCAACGCATCAATGATATGGCTCATCTTGAGCGCGCTCTGCGCGATCATGTTCAAGTGACCATCCAGCACTCGATCTCGCTGCTCAGTAGCGTAATCTGCTTGGATGACCTCTACGTATCCCATAATCAGAGATAATGGATTTTTGAGGTCGTGGGCCACGGTGTGGGCAAATGTGTCCAGCTCTTCGTTTCGCGATTCCAGTTCGATGGTGCGCTGGCGTAAGGCTTGTTCGGCTCGCTTGCGCTCTGTGATGTCACGAACGTATTCAACCACCCCTGTGATTATGCCCGAATCATGGTCTCGCATTGGAAAACTAAACAGCTCTAACCATTCAATAGAAGAACCGGGAAATCCCGGTACAACCTGGGACTCTGGTTTTCCAGATTCCAAACAGCGCAGAGTTGGGCAGTGTTCACACGCCTTGTCGCGGTTGTGATAGCATTCATAACATTTTTTCCCCTCTAGTGGAAGATGTGCCTGATACCAGTGCTTCATTACACCGTTGACACGCCGGATGGTTAGATTGGTATCCAGGACACTTATACCGTCCTGGATGCTTTCGAATACGTCGGTCAGCAAGTACTCACTTTCTCGGAGTGCTACTTCTGCCCGATGCCGCGCCCGGCGATCATCGTGCTTTTGAACCACGTCTGGCAGCACCAACGGCAGCAGGTCCAGATAACCCTGATCGGGATCTTTGACCATGTATTCGTCAACACCGGTCTTGAGCGCCTCGACAGCCAGATGCTCCGTTCCTGCTCCCGTCAAAAGCACCAGAGGGATGGGAACTTGACGGGCGAGTAGTTCCCGGCACAGATCCAAGCCCGTCATACCGGGCAATTTGTAATCTGTGACGACCAAATCAAACGACGCTGTGTCTGTGCGCAGTTGGTCTATGACATCCTCAGCCCGCATATAATGTGTGATCTCACTGGTCACCTGGTTTCTCGTAAAAGCCCGGCGAAAGGCCATCACGTCATGTTCGCTGTCTTCGACCAACAGAATACGCAGCGGGGTGTTCGGTTGAAAAGGTGTTGTGTTATTCGAGTCCATTCATTTGCTCCAAAAGCACAACGTTGTTTCTGAACAACGCCTAAAGCGCCTACTATGAACGCTTTCTCAGATCATTGAAAAGATATCTCTCTTGGAGTTTTGGGCAAGGTCACGAAAAACGTACTACCCTCTCCAAGTTTCGATTCCACACGAACCGAACCATCGAGTTGGCTGACTGCCTTTTTGACAATAGCCAGCCCGATGCCGGTGCCCTCGTATTCTCTGCTGGTATGAAGCCGCTCGAACACGCGAAAGATTTGCTTGTGGTAGCGGGAATCAATCCCGATGCCATTGTCGCGCACGAAAAATTCATACACTGTCGATTCCTCCTCGGTCACTTTTTCTTCCAACGAGGAGGGAGCAGACCGCCAACCGAGTTCGATCCGCTTGTGGGGCGATACGGTGAATTTGACGGCGTTACCAATGAGATTCTGAAAAATTTGCCCCAAGAGAACCGGTTGAACGTCTATCGTGGGCCAATCATCGGCCATTATAATTTGTACATCCGTTGGCAAATCAAGTAAAGCAATCGTCTCTTGTAAAAATGCACCCATATTTACCGGATCGACGGGAACATTCCGTCGTCCAATCCGTGAGAGTGCCAGTAGGCCATCGACCAACTCTTCGGCTTCACGAACTGCACGACCAAGACCATCGAGATACGCTTTCTGGTCACCGTCAATAGTTTCTGCCAGGTCCTGACTCAAAAAGTCGGAATAGTTGTGAATAGCTCGCAAGGGTGTTTTGAGATCGTGTGAGACGACGTACGCGTATTGAGAAAGCTCCACGTTGGCCTCTGCCAACTGGGCCGCATACTGCTGTGATTGTTCTTCCGTCCGCTTGCGCTCGACCAGTTCTTGCTGAATGGAGGTGTAAAGCCAAGCATTCTCCACCCCCACGCCGATTTGCTGGCCGATAGCCGCCAGCAATTCCAACTCTTGTGGAGTAAAGACCCGTGACTGCTGTGTGGCCAGGGTTAGTGCGCCGAGCACTTGGCCTTTGTGAGTGATTGGTGTGCTGATCAGTATTTGCGCTCCTTCCTCGAGCAACCGGGGGACCATATGCTCGGTGTACGTGGTACGCTGCACAACTGTGGTATTAACGTAATCCGACATGTTCAGCACAATCGGTTTGCCTTGGGCCACAGCTTGGCCGGAAATACCCTCTTTCAATGGCACATGTGCTATACTCTTGGCTAGTTCTTCTGAGAAACCCCGGTGCGCGCGCAGTGTCATAATCTGCTTACCGGGTTCCAAGAGCAGGATGATGCCAGCCTCCGCATTTAGCATCGTCAAAATGCTGTCCAGAGCATTGTTTAGAATCTCGTCCAAGTCTAGCGAACGGCTAACCACGCCCGCAATGGCGTTGAGCGCCGCCAACTCTCTCGTCCGGTCGGCCACCCGCCGCTCCAGGGTCGTATACGATTCTGCAAGTTGCGCCGACATCGTGTTGAACTGGCTCGCCAATTCTTCGATTTCATCCCCTGTCCGGGCGACGATGGTCTGACCGAAATTACCCTTGGCCACTTGTTCAGCGGCACTCATCAAGTCTGTGATCGGTTTTGTAATCTGCCGGACTCCAACAGTGACGACGATGGTTGGAAATACCACACCCAGAGCCAACAGAAAAAGCAAAGAATTCTGATATTTGCGAAATCCCCGGATCAAGGTACTCCAAGGTTCCTCGGTGACGAGCCCCCAGTTTGTGCCTGGCACTGGCGCAAACCCTGCTACAATATCCTGTCCGGCAAAATCGCGCGTGCGGATGGCGTTACTTTGCCCGCGCAAAACTTGCTGTACTATTTCATGCAAACTCAAATCTTCTCCAATGCGGTCAATGTCCGAGTGATAGAGTACGCGGCCACTCCCATCTACCAAGTAGGTGCTGCCGCTCTTGTCGATGCGCAGCCCGACGATATCGCCATAAAAGGTGTTAGTTGCCTTTGGCCCAATCTGAAATAAACCTGCCAGCATTCCCCGAAAGTGACCTTGTTCGCCGACGAGGGGCAACGCACAGACAATGACGTCCGTACCACCTGGCCCATCGGCCACAATATCCGAAACGATAAGACCGGGCGGGGAGCCAGCGATCTGCGAGCGCACCACTTGGTGATAGTAGGTGCGATCCGACCACCTTTGTCCAAGCACGTGCGGGCGCTCTGGTTCGGCAGCCAGAACAGTTCCAAAAGCATCGAGGAGCAGTACGCCGCCATCAAAAATTGTCAGACGGTTGCTGGCTTGCTTGAGGACATCGCGTTGGATAGCGGGGGCATCCTGGTATATCTCTGGGATACGAGCCAGGGCAACAAAGATGTCCTCATATTCCCCCAACCTCGCTGCCAATTGATTAGCCGAGAGACGGGTTAGCTCCCGGTCCCGTTCAATCGCCAACTCTTCCGTCACTTGCTGGTAAGCGTAAAAGGCGATCAAGGCCACGGCCATTAGGATAATGGCCGTGGGCACAAAAGACCAAGCAATGATTTTGGTGCGCAAGCTCCTGATTATGGGCCGCGGCATCATACCCCTCCTAGTTGGTCTGAGCCTCTTGGATCTGTTGACAAACGGACTGCATTTGTTCTATCGGCATCTGCCCCAGGGTAAAGAGCGAATTCCAAGCATCGTACGCAATTCGCTTGGCCTCACCCATATTGGCGAAAATCTCGTATATCACCGAATAGCCTTTGATGTGACCATCGGCAAAGGCGGCGATGTTTACGTCTGTAGCTTTATGAGGGAATTCCTCACGGACAAAGGCAACCCACTCATCCACCAGAGAAGCACGCGCTGGCTGAAGAAAATTTGCCCGAGCCATTGCCCGTCCATATTCCTTGCCGGTGAGGAACTTGATCAGTTCCCACGCTGCATCCGGATGCTTGGTACCGGCATAGATGCCAAAGCCATCCGTCGTGGCCAACGTCGCGCGGCGCACGGAACCGGCGGGGAGTGGGGCTATTCCAATTCGAAAGTCGATACCGTTCAAGATATCCTTCAGCGCCCAGGATCCGTCTTCTACCATGGCCACTTGCTGGGTGATAAAAGCCTGGCGGGTAGTCAGATTCTGCACATCCAGAAAAGTGGCCATCACTTTATCGTCCCACATCCGGGCCCGAATCCATTCCATAGCCTGCATAGCCTCAGGCTCGCACATACGGCAGTGCATAGGGTCATCAGGATCAACAAAGTATCCCCCCCAAGCATTGACGTGCACTTGAATGCGAGCCCAAGAGGAGACATCAATCATACTGCCCCACAGATCGGTGTTGCCGTCGCCGTCACGGTCGTGGGTGAGGCGCTGCATGGCGGATAGATAGTCGTCGTGATCCCAAGTGTCGTCGGGGTAATCGACGCCGTACTGGTCGAATAGATCCAGGTTGTAATAGAGCGCCAGGGCACCGTGGTACTTTGGTAAGCCATATTGCCGTCCATCTGAGGTAAAGAACGCATTGTACTGGACCGGGTCCCAATCGCCAATGGTGGCTTGATCCAGATCGGCCTCGACGTAGGGGCGCAGGTCGAGGGTGTATCCCTTTTGAGCCCAGATGGGGAAGGACGTGCAGCAACCTGCAAAGACATCCGGCGCAGTACCGGCCTCCATGTCGACCGGCATACTTTCTGACAGGTTCTCCGGGTCGGGGGTATAAAAAACGCGGATGTTGGGATGAGTGGCGTGAAATTCTTCCAGCGCCTTTTGGGCCATGGAAGGAAACCAATCGGTTCGCCAATCCTGGTAGACCAATTGTACTTTTTCGTTGCTTGGCTGTGGGGGAGCAGGTTGAGACGGAGTGCAGGCACCTAGCATCACACCGGCAGCCGTCATCCCCGCCAAACGCAAGAACTCTTGCCGAGAAAGTATACGATTCGTCATATCAACCCTCCTTTACGGTTCGGTACAGACATCGTGTAGGTCGATGCGGCTATCTGATGCTGGTTCCCAATTCTGGAGATGGACCCAAGCCACCTCGATCTCCTCAGGCAAAATCAAAAACACGGCAGGATCCAGGGTATAGATACTTGAGGCAGGGCTATGGCAATCGTCCGACCCTCGGTTGGGGGCGGAGGTGTGTTGTCGCCCGTTATTGACGCTAGTTCAGTTTGCGTACAAGCGATACCAAGGAATAAAATGGTCATTTTGATCTTTAGACACATGGCAACTCGACCACCAGGCGCGCTCCGCCGTTTCTCCCTACCTCGGCCCGTATCCGCCCCTTGTGCCGTTCCACGACGATGGACCAGCACAACCACAAGCCCAGCCCCGTTCCCTCATCCATATCTTTGTTAGTAGAAAAGGGAGTAAAAAGTTGTTCCTGCATCGCTTTCGGGACACCGGGTCCATTATCCTCGATCTCTAGCCGCACAAACATGGGGCCAGAAGAAAAAGGTGCAGGATCGGGGACCAGCAATGTGCGTACTGTTAGCTGAGGATTGTATCCGCTATCGTCCTTTTCTATCTCGGTCACTATTGCCTGCATCGCGTTGCGCACCAGGTTGAGTATCACTTGCTGGATCTGCTGTCTATCGCAGAGTAACTTGGGCAAGTCGGGAGCCAGTTCACGTATGATCTCGACATTCCGAAAGTCGTACTTTTTTCCCAAGTCATAATCAGTTGCTGCTAGGTCGAGCGTTTGTCTCACCAACGTATTCAGATTGTGATATGCGGCTCTCGAAGAAGTCCTGCGCGAAAAACTGAGCAGATCAGATACGATCTTGGCCGCACGCTCACCGACGGTGCGAATGCCATCCAGGTATTCCCGCAACTCGCGTTCCTGTAGATAACGGTCCAGGTCTTGAGGGTTCACACCACAAGCCTGTAGCCGCTCACGAGTGCGAGAGCGTTGTGTATCAAAGGCCATTTGCAGTATCTGGGCACTGTTCATCATTGCAGCTAGGGGGTTATTGATCTCGTGTGCAACACCTGCCGCTAACCCACCGATACTGGCCATTTTGGCCGATTGGAGCATCCCCTCTTCCAATTGGACCCGCTGCGTCACATCGTCGATACGCAGCACAACGCCTTCGATATCGTGAGTCTCTAGTGGAAAAACGCTTACGTCACGATAAATGGTGCCTGCATCCCCGGTCACTGGTTCTTTGTGCTTGTGCACGATTTGGTTCGTTCGGATCACATCCTCAACCAGATCGCGATAGCGGACCAGTTCGGGGCAAGTTTGCCAAAGCGATTGTCCTTGAATTTGGTCCGCTGTCCGGCCGGTCAGAGCTTGGGCAGTAGGGTTCCAAGTCAGTACCCGTCCGGCAAGATCGAGGGTGATCAATGCTGAAGGCATCGAGTCGGTGATATTTTGCAACAGATTTTGCAGACGTAAAAGCTGAATCTCTGCCCGCTTGCGTTCGGTGATGTCACGAACTATGGCCTGTATAATTCCCTTTTCAGGATCAACAAGGCTGGCCCTGATATCCACGTCGATCATTGTGGCATCTGCTTTGACAAATTTTGATTCCGTTTGGAACCATTTTTCTTCCTCGACTGTTAGGAATGCATCTTGGAGATGCGGACGGACATCCTCACAAAGCAGATCTGTCACTGTCATAACCAGGAGAACATCTTTTTCATATCCAATCATCTCAACCATCCGGCTATTGACGTCCTGGATTTGTGCATCCATCGTGTGGATAATGATTGCGTCATTGGATTGCTCAAAAAGTTTCCGAAACTGCTCTTCGCTCTCACGCAATGCGTGGGTGGCCTCTAACACCCTAACCAGGGCTTTTTCCCTGGCAGCCAGTGCTTTGTGTTGGCCTTCCTCCGCTTGCTGGCGTGCCAGGCGATCCTCGTATTGTTGCACCACCCCCGGAAGTACCACCGGCAGCAAGTCCAAATAGCCATAGTCGGGGTCTTTGACAAGATAGTCACTGACCCCGGTCTTGAGCGCTTTGATCACCAGGTGCTCGGACCCAGTTCCGGTCAGTATCACCAAGGGCAAAGGTGTCTCGCGTTCAAGCAGCTCGAGACACAATTCCAAACCTGTCATACCGGGCAGTTTATGGTCAGTGACAACCAGATCAAACGACGCAGGATCGGTGCCAAGCCGCTCCAGAGCTTTTTCAGCCCGCACGTAATGCGTGATTTCACTAAATATCTGGCTTTTTTTAAAAGCCCGGCGAAAGGCCATCACATCGTGCTCGCTATCCTCAACCAGCAAAATGCGAAGGGGATCAGACGAGAACTCGCACTGTGTGAGCTTTTGATTTGTCATACGGCTCCTTGTTCTATTTAAGGACTTGAGAGCTGTTGATTGAAATACTGTGGAAGAATATGTTGAGGCGGTTCTCGTTCTAGGTCACACTTTTATGCCCCAGTGACACTGATACAAAAACTCTTTATCGTTGTTAACATGTCTTATTCTACTCGATTCATTCTCTTTCCGCCAGCCCTTGTACGCGAGGTGTTGGGGTTTTGCCGCTGCACTGACGATTTCAAGATTCATTTTATTGACAAATAAGAAAATCAGAGTATACTATTAGTAGTTATAAAGCAAACTACTAAGTTATAATACTAACAACTAGAGACGAATTTTGAACCAACACCCGCGATCACATTAAATCAAAGGAGACAAACGTGAGTAGCAATCCAGTTAACAAATTGGTAGACATTGGATTCTCAGAGTATGAGGCCAAGGCCTACGTGGCCCTGCTCAGAGAAAGTCCCGTCACAGGTTACCAGCTTTCCAAGACATCGGGCGTCCCGCGTTCCATGATCTATGAGGTTTTGGGCAAACTCACCACCCGTGGTGCGGCAATGAAGCTTCGCAAAGGCGATTCGACCCAATACGCACCGATCCCGGCAGACGAGTTCCTCGACCAAATCCGTCGCGAGCACGAAGAGCTTACGTCTTCTCTCAAAGAGGACCTGACGACGCTTGCCTCACCCACCGATATGGAATACGTCTGGAACATTGAGGGGCATGAGAATATTATGGCCAAAGCAATAGAAATGATCGACCAGGCCAAATCTCGCGTTCATCTCGCCCTCGTGCCATCCATGTGTCAGGAATTACGGCCTGCGCTGGAAAGGGCCTGCAAACGTGGGGGGCGCGTCAGGCTCTACACTACAAGCGAGATTGAGATACTGGGTTGCCGCGTGGTCGTCGCGCACGTGGCTGAGGAGATACTGGACCAAGCCAGGGGGCTGGGATTGATCCTAGTGATCGACGGCGAGGAAGTGTTGATCGGCGAATGGCTGACGGCGACCCAAGCGCGGGCTTCCTGGACCAGCAGTCATTTGCTCGTCTTTATCGCCGAGCACCACTTGAGGACCGATCTATATCTTCCCGAAATCCTGTCTCTGTTGGGAGATCGGGCGTTGGACATCATCCAGGAAGAGGATCGAGATTTGTTTGCGCGCGCTTTAGAAAGTCATTTGGAAGGTTGAACGATGCTGTGAAACTCGATAAGGATGATATATTACACCAGCCGGATTTGCAATCCGGCGGCAAGCGAGGCGGGCTACAAACCCGCCGAGAGCGAAAAGGTACAGGAGATACAAAATGAACATCAAACCATCTGATCCGGAACTCTCTTACTTTGAACTGCAAGCCTACATCGGCACCACAAAACACATGGGCGGGTTCGAGACCACCAAAGAGCTCTTTGAACTGTGCCACATCAGCAAGGACACGTACATCTTGGACGTCGGGTGCGGTGTTGGGGCCACGGCTTGCTACCTGGCGAAAGCGTACGGCTGCCGGGTGGTCGGCGTAGATCTGCGTGAGCGCATGGTCGCTCTGTCGAACGAACGGGCGCAAAAGGAACGAGTGACAGACCGCGTCGAATTCAGGGTGGCCGATGCGCAAGATTTGCCCTTTGACGATGCCCAGTTCGACGTCATCCTGTGCGAGTCGGTGGCGACGTTCATCCAGGACAAGCAAAAAGTGATCGACGAGTTCGCACGGGTGGTCAAACCGGGCGGATACGTGGGGCTCAACGAGGAAATCTGGCTCAAGACACCACCCGCCGAAATGATCGCGCGTGTGAGGGGTGCTTGGGAGATCAAGCCAGACATTCCCGCGGCCGACGATTGGCAGCGGCTGTTAAAGGACGTCGGGTTGCGCGACCTCGTCGTCAAAACTTACAAACTCGACGCCCGGCGCGAGTCGACTCAAATTAAACGCTATAGTTTCCAAGATATGTGGAAAATGTTTTCCAGGACCCTGTCCCTGTACGTTAAAAGCTCAGCTTTTAGAACGTACATGAAAGAGCAGCAGCGTTTGCCCAAGGGTGTTTTCGAGTATCTGGGATACGGGCTGTTTGTGGGGAAAAAGTAAAGCTGCGACCTGTGCAATTAGGGAATTCCTTGAGCTTTGTCTGTTATTTTGCAACTCGCGTGCGATTTATGATATTCTCCACCGTACATTTTGGGACGAGTTAAAAACTGGAAAAGCCTCAAGGTGTAGGACGGGTTTACTACCCGCCATTTTAGACAATTCACTTGAGAGGCGGGTTTGTTACCCTCCATTTTAGACAATTCACTCAAGAGGCGGGCAGCAAACCCGCCCTACTAGTTGAAGAAAGGGGCGAAAATAATGTCAGAAAATAAGGTCAAGGAATATAAAAGAAAAGTCACACCTTTGGAACGCATGTTTGCACGATCCCCTTACTCGATCGTGACTATGGTAGCTCGGATCAAGGGAAATGTCTCCGAAAGTATGTTAAAGCATGCTGTTTCCCAAGTCCAGCAGAGACATCCAAATCTCCGGGTTCGGATCGAGGAAGATAACGATCACAATCTGTGGTTCACGTCGGAAGGGGCCGGCGAAATCCCAATAGAAATCGTACCTCGAGAATCTGACGATCATTGGATGCAAGTGTTTCACGAGGCGTGTCAGGTTCCCTTCGAGTTCGAGGAACGCCCAGCCATACGGTTCATTCTGGTTCAATCTCCCAAAAAGTCCGAGTTGATCATTTTCTGCCATCACATTATTTGTGATGGGCTGTCATTGGCATATCTTGCCAGGGATTTGATGGTTCATCTTGGGGATCCAACTCGAAAAGTAGAGGTATTACCAAATCCGGTTCTCATTGACCGAGACACGATGCCAAAAGATGTTTCAATGAACGCCATCGTCAAGTTCTTTATGAATCGGATCAACCAGAAATGGCAGAACGACCAGATATTTTTCGATCAAGAGGATTACGCAGACCTCAATCAAGCGTATTGGAACAAGTATACACATCAGATGCTCGCGATTGAACTATCCAAGGCTCAGACAACGGCATTGGTTGAGCGGTGTAGAAAGGAAAACGTAACCGTAAATTCTGCATTAACCGCTGCTTTTGTGGGTGCGCAAACCATTGTTCAAGGTGAAAAACCCCATCATTCAAGTATAGGTGTTGCCGGCAGCTTGAGAGACCGTCTACAAAGACCTATCGGTCAAGTGATGGGATTCTATGCCGGGATAACATCTCTGAAATACAAGTATAATGGAAAATCAAGTTTCTGGGAAAATGCACGGAGGGTACATCAAAAAGTTAAACCCCTTTATACAAACAAAAATCTGTTTCAAGAGTCTCTCACATGGTGTTATCTTGACCTTGGCATTTTGGAAGCTCTGACTTTTAAAATGATAGGCGGGCTTGTCCCACCACATGCTACAAGGTATGACAAACTGTCTGCCTTTAGCAAACGGGATGATCTGGTCTCGTCTATTCTCAAAAGAGAAAAAATGGATTCGCTTGATCAGATTATTATGGGGACGGCAGTCACGAATCTCACCCGTATGGATTTTCCGACCGAGTACGGAGCATTAGGTTTGGATCGTTTGATTATGAATCCTGGTGGTGCCTTTCCTTTGGCGATGGTCAATATCGTATTGGGTGCGGTTACCTGTGCTGGGAAACTCAGCTTGCTCGTGGAATATGCCGAAGAGACAATTGATACGAGCACTATGGAAAAAGTAAAAGACAAGGCGATGGAATTCTTACTGGAAGACAGTTAGAAAAATCGTCCTACTGAATATCCGATAGCCACGGCGGGTGCGCAGGATCACCGATGAAGGAAGAAAAATGAATGACAATACATCTGTTGAACAAACGCAAGCGACCTCTGAGGCGGATGGTGCGATTGATCCGAGGGTCGTGTTAAAGATCGTCATTTTCGTGCTGTTACTGGTGCCGGCGGCCTTGTTCATCCCGGCGGGTCGCTGGGACTGGGGGACGGGCTGGGTCTTTGTCGGATTGTACGTTCTCACTTCGGTTGTGAGCCGCGTCATCGTGATGCGCCAGGACCCCGAGTTGGCGGCAGAACGCGTCCGATCCACTAAAAGGGACAGGGAGGGCGTCAAGGGGTGGGACAAGCTGCTCAGCCCACTGGTGGCTTTGTACGGCCCGCTGGTTATCTGGATCGTGGCTGGGCTGGACGAACGGTATGGGTGGTCGCCGCAGATTTCGCCTTGGGTCCAAGTCGCCGCGATAGCGGTGGCGGTGCTGGGTTCTGCTTTGGCTACGTGGGCGATGCTGTCGAACACGTTCTTTTCGGGAACCGTTCGCATCCAGGAGGAGCGGGGCCACACCGTCGCCAGCGGCGGGCCGTACCGGTACGTGCGCCATCCGGGTTACGCGGCGGGGATTCTGTTCGACGTCGCGACGCCACTGATACTCGGCTCGCTGTGGGCGCTGGTCCCGGCGGGGCTGACGGTCTGCGCTTTTGTCGTCCGCACGGCACTGGAGGATCGAACGCTGCAAGAGGAGCTTGCGGGCTACGAGGAATATGCACAGCAGACGCGCTATCGGCTGATGCCGGGTGTGTGGTAGATGCGTTGTTTGGACAGATAATCAAAATTTGGACACTGCAAGGAATCGATGCATATGGAACAACCAATCAAGTCAGAATATGTCTTTGAGGAAAGCGCTAGTTCCATCAGAGTAGTGATTCCAAGTCGCAAGAGTCAATTCATTGTGGCCTTTCTTCAGGGTAAACTGCTGGCTGTAGTTATCGCAGTCGCGCTATGTTTGTTTCTTGTGTTTCTCATTGCTGAATACTTGGCGGTAGGCGGAATGCTGTTGTGGATGTTGTGGACGATGGGCAAGGGGAACGAGTACCCCTTTGAAATAGCCAAGTCGGCTGCTAGTTGGAGTCTCCCGGCAATTCTAATTGTGTTTTTGTTTCTGTCCGATTGGTTGTGGCAAGTAAAGGGGTACGAAGTCGTGGAGGTAGAAGAATCATCTATTGCTATCAGAAGACAGCTCACTTTTGGGAACAAGGATATAGTTCTACCGTGGCCGAGACGGTATCTGCTGGCGCATATTGATGATTTGTGTGTATATGCGCGGCAGGGTCTATACGGACGAGTTGCGTTTCGCTACAAAGTGGGACTGCTTCCAAAGCTGGTTCGATTTGGATCTGGAATTGAGAAGAAAAAAGCTGTGCAGATTCTGGTAAAGATAGAAAAGCGGTATCCCAAGTTCCCCAAGGTAAAGATGGGGTCTTGAAAGGTTGCGTTATAGTACAAACTAGGGGAAAAGACAAACAATGGATTTACAAATGATAAACTCAAAAACGAGACAAGCGTACAATCTGGCAGCACAGAAATATCACGACCTTTTCCACAACGAGATGAACGAAAAGGCATATGACCAAAACCTCTTGGATGCTTTCGCCGCCAGATTCGGCGAGGATTCGGTGATCTGTGACGCGGGCTGCGGACCTTCGGGGCACATTGGCAAATACGTGTTTGACAAAGGCATTCAGGTCGTCGGCGTCGACATATCGGACAAGTGCACCGAGTTAGCCCGACAACACAACCCCGATATGAGATTTGAGCGCGCAGATATCGGCAATCTGCCGTTTGACGATGGCTCGTTTGATGGGATCATCGCCTACTATTCGATCATCGATACGCCCAAGAGATACGTGGGCGAAATTTTTGCCGAGTTTCGTAGGATTTTAAAGCCGGGCGGCTATCTGCTGGTTGCCGTCAAGGCGGGTACGACCGAAGGGTACATTGACGATCTATTGGGGATAAAAATAGACATCTATTTTACGCTCTTTACAAAAGAAGAGATTGTCGGTTATTTTGAGCAAGCGGGGTTTCTGTTGGAATTCATAGAGCAGCGAAACCCTTATGATTTTGAGATCAGCAACGAGCGAGTGTTTGCAATTGGGAAAAAGCAGTAGGTATGGAAACTTTTACGACAATAAAGGACTTTGTCCACAATCCACGCTATCGTGGGCAACGGCGTAAGGCATTAGGCGGGCTGGATATCAACACGATTGATGCACCCATCGTTCCATTGATTGACGCCCTTTCCAAGCTGCCCTACTGCTTTACGCTACAGAGTTGCTATGGGCATTTCTTGTACGACGGTCAAAAGGACCCCAATAGTACACAGGCATTGCCGATTTCGGCCACCATTTCAAGGGTCGAATACAGAATCGCCTACATAGCTCTTTGTCTACAAGATAGCGATTCGGGAAGGGCGCTGTTCCAAGACCTGGGCGGACTTGCCTCCATAGACCCTGAAACCGTTCAATTCGGGTGCGCCGAGTGGTTCTGGGGGAGGCAGGTCAATTCGTATGTGGTACAGGTCGAGCCTGAGAGATTCAAGACAAAAGATCGGATTGTGATAGATTATCGAGAGGCACTGCAGATAGAGCGAGTTCGGAACGAGTTTTTCAGTGAGCTTGGGAGAATAATTGAGCGGAGATCTCAACCCAACCGGGCATAAAGTGCCCGGTCTACAGAGCAGGTAATCAAAAATCAGGCAGCAATAATTTGGCAATGAAGATCTAAACGGGGATATTAGGAGATGTATAGGATTGAGATGAGAACATCTTGGACGTCACGATTCACCCAAAGTGCCACACTAGTTTTTGTACCACTAGGCTTTTATGTTGTGACGGAAAGGGATTTGCACTGGCTGCTCCTTGTTGGCATCGTTCTTGGGATTTTGGCATTGAACTTTTTCTACCTCAATGGGGTCCGAGTCGCCCTTGACGGTGATGCAATATATTATCGTGATCCCCAGCTTGGGAACAGTTTGATTCGAGTTCCTTGGACAGAAATCAAAAACATCGAATTTCATGTTTTCCCGAGTCAATGGGCAACTTTACATCTTCTCAATGAAGGTGTCTTCAAGAGACGATTTTCATTCCTGGCTGTATTCAACCTTTTGTGGCGAGAACTCTTTGGGCAACCAATTGCTAGAGTTTGGCTTTCAGGACTGGATGTTGAGTTTGATCAGGTTCAGTTAATGATACTAGAAAAATTCAGAGCACGTAGCACACATTGATTCTGATAGGCCAAAAGGAGCATCAAACCATGCACAAAAAAATCGGCATCCTGGGCGGTATGAGTCCCGAGTCTACCGTCGAATACTACCAACACATCACCCGCACCTATACCGAGCGCTTTGGTGACTATGGCTACCCAGAGGTCCTCATCTACAGCGTCAGCTTTCAGCCCTATGTCGACTGGCCCAATCAGGACCGCTGGGACCTGGTGGCCCAGGGCCTGAGCGAGGCGGCGCAAAAGTTGGAGGCGGCAGGCGCAGACTTTGTCGTCATTGCTACCAATACGATGCATCTGGTCTTTGACCAGGTACAGGCCAACGTCACCGTCCCTATGCTGAGCTTGCTGGACGCTGTCAGCGACGCCATTCTGGCGCGGGAGATCGAGACGGTGGGGCTGCTGGGCACAAAGTTCACTATGGAAAAGACCTTTTACCAGGACGCGCTGACCCGCAAGGGCATCACCGTCCTAGTGCCCGACGCGCAAGACCGCGCGTATGTGAACACCGTCATCTATGACGAGCTGGTCGCGGGCCAAATCCGCGACGAGTCTCGGACTGGATACGTCGCCATCATCGACAAACTGGCAAAGCGCGGCGCCGAGGGCATCATCCTGGGCTGCACCGAAATCCCACTGCTGGTCAGCGAGGAGAACGCCGGAATACCGCTGTTCGACACGACGGTCATCCACGCCGAGGCGGCTCTGAATTACGCACTGGAGTGACATTTCGACAACCCGAACCTTACGTTTCACGCATTACGCTTTACGCAAGAGGCAGTCCATGATACTCAAAAACCTATTTCGACGCAAAGGACGCACCCTCCTCACCCTGCTGGGCACATCCATTGGGGTAGCCGCCATCGTCGCGCTGGGAGCGATGGCTGGGGGATTGCGGGAGGGATTCAGCGCGATGACCCAGGGCAGCCAGGCCGACCTGGTGCTCAGCCAGGCCAGCGCGATGAGTTCGCTGATCAGCAGCGTCGAGGAAACGATAGCCGACGACGTACGCGCCCTGCCCGAGGTAGTCGACATAAACGGCATGCTGTTCACCAACGCCATGATCGACGATGAATCCTATCTCTTCATCCTGGGCCACGAGCCGGACGGTTTTGCCATCGACCATTTTCGCATCATCGAGGGGAAAACGCTGGCGGAGGCGCGCGGGGTACGTGGGATGCGCGGCAAGCCCCTCCTCCTGGGCCGGCGGACGGCGCAGAGTATGGAAGTGGAGGTGGGGGATGCCATCCGCATCACTGGCAGCGTCTTTCGCGTCGTCGGCATCTATGAGACGGGGAGCGGATTCGAGGACGGCGGGGCTGTCGTTTCCCTTGAGGATGCCCAGGCGCTGGCCTTGCAGCCGCACCGGGTTTCGATGCTCTATGTCAAGCTCAAAGACCTCCGCAAGGCCGACCAGTTCCGGGGGCGCATAGAACGGCGTTTTCCCGACCTGAGCGTCGCAACGTCGGCGGGCTTTGTGGGCGAGGAGCAGATACTAGAACTGTTGGACGGGATGGCGATGGCGGTTGCGGGTCTGGCAGTCGTCATCGGCGGGATCGTCATGACGAACACGCTCTTTATGTCGGTCTTTGAGCGCACGCGCGAGATCGGCGTCCTGCGCTCCTTGGGCTGGCGACGGTGGCAGGTGATGGGCATGATCTTGGGAGAAGCGGTCACCCTGGCAGTGTTGGGCGGGCTGTTAGGCAGCGGGTTTGGGGCGTTGTCCCTGGCTATGGCCAGCAAGGCTGGGTCCTTGTTGAGCGTGTTCGGCGGTCAACTGACGCCCGACCTCTTTATCCGAGGCATGGTCACCGTGATCGTGTTGGGGGTGGTCGGCGGGGCGTACCCGGCCTGGTGGGCCAGCCGCCTGCTGCCGGTGGAAGCGCTGCAATACGAAGGCGGCGGCAAGGCGCGGGCGTCCAAGCTGCCCGGCGGCATAGTCGTGCGCAACCTCTGGCAGCGGCGGACGCGCACGGCACTGACACTTCTGAGCATCGGCGTGAGCATCGCCGTCATCATCGCTTTGGGCGGGGTTGCCGACGGTATGTTGGGCGCGTTCAACGTGATGATGTTGGACAGCCAGACCGACCTCTTTGCCGCCGAGGCGGGCATCGACGCCGACTTTAGCGCCATCGACGAGCGAGTTGGAGCGCGCATCGCCGCCCGCCCCGACGTGGACGCGGTATCCGGTATGTTTTGGACCGGCACCAGCACCGACGAGATGCCCATGCTGATCATATACGGCTACCACCCGCGCGAGTTTGCCATCCGCCGCTATCGCATCATCGAGGGAGAACCGCTGGCGGGCCGCCGCCAGATGATCGTCGGGCGGATGGTGGCGGAGCAGATGGGGCTGGAGGTGGGCGATACGTTCCGCATGCTGGACAGTAACTTTCGCGTGACCGGCATCTTTGAGACGGGCCAGGCCTTTGAGGACGCCGGAGTGGTCATCGGTCTGCGAGAAGCACAGACCCTCACCGGCAAGCCGCGCCAGGTACAGTTCTATATGATCAGCCTGTATGATCCGGAGCAGGCGGAGGTGGTGCGGGATGATTTGTCAGCAACCTTTCCGGAGGTAGATTTTTCCCTCAGCTCCGAGCTGGACGAGGCGATGAGTGATTTCCGGGTGTTGAAGGATATGGTGAATCAGATATCCTTCGTGGCGGTGTTCATCGGCGCGGTAGGGATGTTGAACACAATGTTGATGAGCGTGCTGGAGCGGACGCGCGAGATCGGCGTGCTGCGCTCCTTGGGTTGGCGGCAGCGCCAGGTGTTGGGGATGATCCTGAACGAGTCGTTGGTGCTGGGGCTGCTGGGCGGCATCTGCGGCATCCCCCTGGGGCTAGGATTAGGCAAGCTGATTGGCTTGACAGGGGTATGGGGCGGCGCGATGGAACCGGCCTACTCGACCCAAATGTTCATACAGGCGATCGTGGTGGCGGTGGTGGCGGGCGTGGTTGGCGGAATCTACCCCGCCTGGCGCGCGACTCGGATGCGGCCAGTGGAGGCGCTCAGATACGAGTAGGCGAATTAGTAGTTAGCTTACTCTCAGAACTCGGAGGATGATCAATGAAATATGCGCGAGTCTCTACATTGAGTCTCAGCGAGTGTACACAGCGACTTGCCGATGGTGTTGACGAATACCGTGATCTATTTCCAGACCTGAGCAGGCCGTTTCTTGGCAAAGTCGATGGTCACAGGTTCAAACTGAGAGCGCGTGGCCTTCGCCGAAACTCTTTTGCTCCAGTGTTCTATGGCAGATTCCGCAAAGGCGTGAGTGAGACTATAATTGAGGGCTATTTTGGCTTTTCTCCACTTGTGACAGCCTTTGTGATCGTGTGGTTCGGGTTTGCTACTATGTTCACGTGCATGTTCGCACTTGGTGTCGGGGCTGTTTTTGTGGCTGCTCTTACTGGGACAGAGTTTAGCTGGGTGAAGGTGCAAGTAGACTCATCTACTTCACCAATTCTCCCTCTGCTGTTCCCGTTGGCTCTACCGCTGTTTGGAATCGGCGCGGTACTGGTTGGTAAGGCGCTGGGGAAAGAGGAGGAAGCAAGCATATTGAGCTTTCTGGAGGGTACCCTGGATGCTCACCCTGTTCAAGGCGTAGAGTGACTATTAACCTATCAATTTACCAGCACAAGGTATGACCAATGATCTTGAAGAATCTCTACCGACGCAAAGGACGCACGATCCTCACCCTGTTGGGCATCGCCACCGGCGTGGCCGCCATCATTGGGCTGGGGGCGATGGCCGAGGGATTGCAAGCCGGTTACACCTCGATGGCCCGGGGCAGCCAGGCCGACCTGGTGCTCAGCCAAGCCAGCGCGATGGACATCACGATGGGCAGTATCGAGGAGACGGCCGCTGAGCAAGTGCTGGCCTGGCCCGAGGTCGCCGACTTGACCGGCATGCTGGTGGGCAATGTGCAAGCCGAGGACTCGGCCTATTTCTACATCTTTGGCTACGATCCGCAGGGTTTCGCCATTGAGCATTTCAAGATCGTGGATGGGCAGTCGCTGGGCGAGGTGCGAGGTGTGCGCGGAAAGCCCTGCCTGTTGGGCCGCGCCGCCGCCGATAGTTTCGACAAGGGCGTGGGCGATACGCTGCACGTCACCGGTGGCGCGTTCCGCATCGTCGGCATCTATGAGACGGGGGATGGCTTTGAGGACGGAGGAGCCGTCATCTCACTGCAGGAGGCCCAGACTATTCTGTTGCAGCCGCGCCGGGCGTCCACGTTTTACATCCGCCTGCGCGATCCGGAGAGCGAGGCCCGGCTGCGGACGCGGCTGGAGCGATATTTTCCCGACCTATTGCTCTCCACCACCTCCGAGTTTGCCGACCGGCAACTGATGATTGAGATGATGGAAGGATTTGCCTGGGTGATCTCGGCGCTGGCCGTCGCTATCGGTGGGGTGGTGATGACCAACACGCTCTGGATGTCGGTCTTTGAACGGACGCGGGAGATCGGTCTCTTGCGGGCGGTGGGCTGGCGGCGGGGGCAGGTGCTGCGCTTGATCATGGGCGAGTCGCTGACGCTCTCCCTCTTGGGAGGGATTGTGGGCATTGGCCTGGGAATGGCGTCGGTCTATTTCTTGGGCGGCTCGCTGGGGTTTTTCAGTGCGTTGGGCACGCACTTTTCCCCCGCGCTCTTTGCCCGCGCCATCGTCACCGTGGTCGTGTTGGGGATGGTGGGCGGCATCTATCCCGCCCGCTGGGCCAGCCGTCTCTTGCCGCTGGAAGCGTTGCGGTACGACGGCGGCGGAGAGTCGCGATCCTCGCGTTTCCTGCCCGGCGGGATGACGGTGCGCAATCTGTGGCGGCGGCGGACGCGAACGACCTTGACCACGCTGGGAATCGGTGTAGGCATCGCCGTCATCGTCGCTCTGGGCAGTCTCTCGGCAGGGTTTATGGATTCTTTTAACAGCTTGGCGATGGGGGACAATGCCGACCTGGTCGCCATCGAAGCGGACGTCTCTGATATGGGATACAGTACGATCAACGAGCGGGTTGGCGCGCGCCTGTCTGCATTGCCCAACGTGGAGGCGGTCGCGGGCCTTGCCTTTGCGTTTGAAATGTCGGAACAGAACCCCATGCTCTTTATTATGGGCTACCATCCCCGCCGGTTCGCCATTGGTCATTTTAACATCGTCGAGGGTGAGCCGTTGATGACCCACCGCCAGGTCATCGTCGGCCATCAGGCGGCAGAGGTGTTGGGCGTGAAAGTGGGCGACACACTCCGTACGCTGGACAGCGTCTTTCGCGTCGTCGGCATCTATGAGACGGGTGAGGCTTTTGAGGACAGCGGCGTGGTCGTCAGCCTGCGGGATGCCCAGCGGCTGGCCGGGAGACCGCGCCAGGTGAGTATGTACCTCATCAAGCTGCACGACCCCGAGCGGGCTGAAGCGGTGCGCGCTCACTTGAACGACAACTTTGGCGAGATCGACGTCTCGCTCACCGCCGAATTTGCCGAAAATCTGCCCGATTTTAGAAGTATGGAGATGATGGTGGAGCAGATTTCGTTCCTGGCGATGTTCATCGGCGGGTTGGGGATGTTGAACGTGATGCTGATGAGCGTGCTGGAGCGGACGCGGGAAATCGGCGTGCTGCGCAGCCTGGGCTGGCGGCGGTGGCAGGTGATCGGCATGATCTTGGCGGAGGCGCTGGTGCTAGGCACAGTGGGCGGCATCTGCGGCATTCTCCTGGGGACAGGGATGGCCTGGGGATTTACCCAGTTACCGGGTGTCATTGGAGAGATGATCGCGCCACAGTACAGTGTCGAAATATTCACTCAGGCACTGATGATAGCGCTGGCGACCGGCGGGCTGGGCGGTCTCTACCCAGCCTGGCGCGCGACGCGCATGCGTCCGGTGGAGGCGCTGCGGTACGAATGAACAAGGAAGCAATTCATGTATCATCTCAATCATTCAGAATGCTTTCGACGTAGCCGCGCTTTCCATAGCGCGTTGGGCTTGCGAGGTATGGAAACCTCGGCTACAGTACTGGCGCGCGACGCGGATACGTCCAGTGGAGGCATTGAGGTACAAGTAGGATGGGATTGATTGTGTTGAGGTGATCATGTCTGAGAACTTGGGTGTATGGATTGGCGGGATTGTGGGTTTTATTCTTTTTCTGTGGCCAGAAATAGTGATGCCTGAAATGAAATGGATCACACAAGCGGCATTGGCAGAGATTTCGTCCGAGTATGATAACGTCAATTCTTATTATCTTGGGTACGGTCTCTTGTGGATGGCTGTTATAATCTCTCTGATACTACTTTTCGCCAGTATCTCGCGCCAGTTTGAATTCAACACAAAACAAGTACAGTTGATCGTGTCAATATGGCTGGTTGTTATGTTCTCGAGTTTTGGCTGTGTCAAGGGAATGGTCGCGGTGAAAAAGGGCATATACCCGACTTCCAAGTTCTTTGGAGCTAGAACATGGTACATTTACGGTGAGGCGGACTGGATACGTTGGTTGGGATGTGTACAAATCTATGTGGCAGCAGGCGCAGTTGTTATTGCGATTCTATTTGGATCGATATTTTGGTACTATGTTCGATAAAGTGCATCTGGTTGACGGAGAGAACTGGTGAGATACCAAATACAAAGAATTAACCGCTGATAAACACTGATGAACGCAGATTTTTAACTGTTTTCAAGCTAAATTCGACATTCATCTGCGTGAATCTGTGTCCGCTCCATAGGAGCATCATCTGCGGTTCTAAAAGATCTGTCAGTCAATCAGGTACACCAACGGCCATCAGGTTCTCAGTGTAGTGCAAGGTGCGCGGTTCAAGGGACAGTACGCTATCAAAGCCGCCGCACCCATAAACATTATGTGGAGGTAACAAAATGAAAAGGGTTATGGTTATAGGATTGTTGATACTGGCTATGATACTCTCTGGCTGCGGCGAGAGCGTAGAAGAGACGCCGACGCCGGAGGTAGAGGTCGAGTACGTGCCGGTGGTTTCTCCCACGGGAGAGGTGGTACCGGCGATGTGGGCCACCGTTAGCGCACAGAGTGGCGGTGTGGTGTTGGAGGTATTGGTAGAGCCGGGGAGTGCGGTGGCGGCTGGCGACTTGTTGATCCAGCTCGATTCCACCGACGCGCAACTGGCCGTACAGCAGGCCGAGGCAGCGTTGGCGACCGCCCAGGCGCAGGTCGTGCTGTTGGAGGTTGGCCCCCGCTCGGAGCAAATCGCCGTGGCACAAGCACAGGTTGAAGCAGCTCAAGCAGCGGTGGGACAAGCAGAGGCTCAACGAGATCAAGTGATCGCAGGTGCGACTCAAGCCGAGATTGCGGCGGCAGAGGCAGAAGTGGCCGCCGCCCAGTTGGCGCGCAAGGCAGCTGAGGATCAATATGATCAGATCCGGGACAAGGTGCATGGTTGGATCGAAGAAGAGATGATTCTCCAGTTGCACGCGGCGGAACAGGCATTAAAGGCCGCACAAGCTCATCTGGATGCGCTGCAGGCAGGATCGTACCACCAGGTTCGCGTGGCCGAGGCAGGGGTATCGACGGCAGAGGCGCAGACGAACGTGGCCCAAGCACAACTGGACCTGGCGCGAGTCGGTGTGCTCGATGAGGAGGTTGCCATCGCGCAAGCGGCAGTGACGCAGGCGGAAGCGGCGTTGGACGCGGCCCGCGTGGTACTGGAACGGTGTGAGGTCCACGCGCCCTTTGCGGGAACCGTCGGCGCGGTGAGTGTGCGAGCCGGGGAACTGATCGCACCGGGCCAACCGATCGCTGTCTTGGGTGACCTGTCCACGCTGCGGGTCGAGACCACCGACCTGGACGAGATCGACGCGGCACGGGTAGCGGTCGGTCAGCAGGCGTCTATCACCTTTGACGCTCTCGGGGAGCGGGTCTTTGTTGGCCGCGTGACTCGCATCTCGCCAATGCCTGAGCCGGGCGCGGGTGGGGTCAATTATACCGTCGTGTTGGAACTGGATGAACTCGACCCGGCGATCCGGTGGGGTATGACGGCGTTCGTGGACATTGAAGTGGAATAGTAAAACGTAAATCGTAAAGGGGACGTCACGCATTACGTTTTACGTCTTGCGCATCACGTACCGAGGAGTGGAAATATGACGAATGAGATTATTGTCGAGACCCGTGATCTGATCAAGGTCTATGGCGATGGAGCAGAGGTGCGAGCGCTGGATGGGGTGAGCCTGCGCATCGAGCGGGGCGAGTTTGTGTCGGTGATGGGACCATCAGGCAGCGGCAAGTCGACGCTGCTGAACATGATCGGCGCGCTCGACCGGCCCACCGAGGGCACGGTGCTGGTCAATGGGAAAGATATGGCCAAGGTGCGCAACCTGGACACTTTTCGTGCGCGCACCGTCGGCTTTATCTTTCAGATGCATAACCTGATCCCGACGCTGACCGCCCGCGAGAACGTAGAAGTGCCGATGCGGGGCCAGCCCATCAGTGCGCGGAAACGTCGCCAACGGGCCAAAGAGTTGCTGGAACTGGTGGGGTTGGCGGATCGAGTAAAGCATTTGCCCAATCAGCTTTCCGGGGGCGAGCGGCAGCGGGTGGCTATCGCCCGGTCTTTGGCCAACCAGCCCGCCATCGTCCTGGCCGATGAGCCGACGGGCAATCTGGACTCTCAGAGCGGCGCGGACGTCATCGCCCTGATGCACCGTCTGAACCGTGACCTAGACACCACTTTTATCGCCGTGACCCACGACCCGGCAGTGGCCCGCCAAACCGACCGCATCTTGATCATGCGGGATGGGGGCATCGTGCACACGCACACAGTGGGGACGGCGTTTGAGGAGGATTTGGGGGCGTTCCGGCGCTCTGGGCTGGGCAAGGCGATCCGAGCGGGAGATGAGGGAGTGTTGGCTCAACTCGGATCTGAAGAACAAGCTGTATTGCGGCGATTGCTGGAGAGAGCGGCATAACCTGCGTCAAATTGTCGGGCATCTCTTTCGGTATGAATCAACCATACCAAAAGACAAAGAAAATAGGGGCACAGCAATGCTGTGCCCCTGCTTTTGTACTTGCACCAGGCGAGTGCGTTCCTGCGATCAGGAATTGCGCAGTACCAACGGCAAATAGATGGCAAAGCGCATTTCCTTCATCCGGCCATATATCTTGTAACTCGCGCCGTTGCGCCCATCCATCCACACCGTCAGCCCACGGCCAGCCTCCGGACTAAAGTCTCCGCTGGGCCGCAATTGGAAGCCAGAAAAGATAAAGCGCGGTGCATTGTTCATATAGAGACTGCCATCGGCGTTCACGCTCTGGGCATAGATGTCCCAGTCGCTGCTGACGTTGCGCGCATCCTGCCAGACGACCGAATAGCGATCATAATCGCTGATGTAGCGGACGTGAGGATACTGTTGATTCTCCGCGACATCGCTCAGCACGATCTCGCTGTCCAACAGGCTGCTATCCGCCCCAACCCGCCGCCCGTAGATGTCCGCGCCGGTGACACCAGAATCCCGATAATCGTGCCAGACGACCAGGTATTCGTTGTTATCATTGTTCCAGTCCACACTGGGTACTGCCTGGGCGTCGGCAGCGGCGGCGATGACGAAATCATCGCCCAACAGCATCTCGGCGGCGTCCACCCGCTTGCCGTAGACGTCGCCCTGATCGCTCCGCTCGTCGCTCCAGACGACCAGATATTCATCGTCTGTGGCATTATAAGCCACGTGGGGCGAGGATTGGTTGGCTGCATCCACCGAAATGGTGAATGCTGTGGTGGGGAACGTGCCATCGACCGCCGCCCGACGGCCACTGATGTCACTGCTGCTCGACCTAAAGACGATCAGGTACTCGTCGGCGGTGGAATTGTACGCGATAGCTGGCTGCGAACCATCGACGACCACACTGTGGACAGACCCCAGGGCACCCGTCGCGCTCACCGCTCGCTCCTCGATGTTCCCCCCGTTCTGGTCGTTCCACACCACCAGGTAAGAGTTGCTGGCGGTGCTGTGGGCCACAGCGGATTCCACCAGATTGTTCGCCTCATCCTGCACAACGATGTTGTCGGTGATGGGGATGCCGCTGGTGAGCACGATCTGGGCATAGATGTCCCAATCGCCGCCGCGCAAATCCTGCCAGACGACAAAGAACTGCTGGTCGACGGCATTATAGATCATAGCAGGCTCTTCCTGGGTGTCCAGCGGCGCGGAGACGTTAAAGTCATGCCAGTTGATGGTTCCCAACAAAGCGCCAATGCGCTGACCGAGCACCTCCAACCCATCGCTGCCGCGGTGATCCTCCCACACCGCCAGATACTCGGCCCCCGTCGTGGTGGGTCGGGCAGCCAACGCCACATCCCCCTGGTTGTTGGGGCCGTCGTAAATCATAAAGTTGCCCTGCCCGGCTAGGTCACCAGCGGACGTCACGCGCTGGCCATAGAGATCAATGCCGCTGGCACTCGAGTTCCGATAGTCCTCCCAGGCCACTAGCCATTGGTTGACGCGGGAATTATAGGCCACGTGCGGCATACGCTGGGTATCGGCAGCGTCAGAAATGACGGTATCGGCGCTCCCTTGCAGGTTGCCATCCTGGTCCATACGCCGGGCATAGACGTCGGTTCCTGTGACGCCATCGCTGCGCGTATCCTGCCAGGCCACCAGGTATTCGCCGGTGCTGGGGTTGAAGGCCAGATCGGGGTAGGTTTGGTCAGCAGCGTCGTCACAGATGGTCATCATCGTGCCCGTGAGAGTGCCATCCGCCGCGATAGCCTGTCCATAGATGTCTTGATCCTGATCATAGACGACCATATAACTAGAGCGGATGCTGTCATAAGCCGCCCGTGGGTGGTCCCCGCCAACGCCTACAGTGATGACAAAGGCATTGGTCCCGATGAGGTTTCCCGCTGCGTCCAACATCTGTCCCTCGACCAGGTCGTCGCCCACGTCCACCCACACCACCAGGTAATGATTGGTGTTGGGGTCATGGACCAGATCCCACGGTTTTTGATCGTCACCGTCGGCGCTGACCATAAAGTTGGTGCCAGAGAGGACGCCGTTAGCTCCGATGACCTGGCCGTATATGTCATAGTCCAGGGAGCCGCCGCGCTTGTCCCGCCAGACGACCATATAGTTCTGGTCGGTCGAGTTGTAGGCCACCAGGGGATAACTCTGCTCGTCGGCGACGACGGTGATGGTAAAGTTATCCTGATTAGAGATGCCACTGGCGGAGACGAACTGTCCATAGATGTCGGTATCGTCCCCTCGATTGTCCCACCAAACCACCAGGTACTCGTCATAGTCCGGGTTATAGACCACGGCAGGGTCGGCCTGGTGATCCAGTGGCAGCGAGATCATAAAGTCGGGACCGATGCCGGTGCTCGGGTCCACCGGGTCCCACGAGAGGGCCACGGCGGCAGTGACCGCCAGCAAGCCCAAGGCCAAAACTAGTACAAGCAATGCTTTTCTATTCATGTCAATTCTCCTTTCTAATAGTGATAAATTGTTAACCTTGCCTTCTAAAAAAGAAACTCGTTTGCACGTCTCCTATCCAATTTTTACCTGAATCAGATTATATGTCAAGATACCGTTCTTTGTAGTGAGCCAGATTGACGCGCGTCACCTGCGTCAGATCGTCGGGCATCTCCTTCGGCGCGAACCAACCGATCTCGGTGCACTTTGTCGTTTCGCAGATGATCGGCTCGCCAGAGATGATGGTGCAGATGAACGACGGCGAGACCCAGTGCTGACCCTCGTCTGGGAGGATATGGTCCGCCACGTCCAGCAGCTCACCGACCTCAATCTCAATGCCGAACTCTTCTCGTATCTCGCGCCCAAGTGCGTCGGCCAGCGTCTCGCCAAACTCGACCGATCCGCCGGGAAACTCCCACAACCCTCGCTCGTTCTTAGCCTGGGGGCCGCGCCGCGCCAGAAAGAGCTGGCCTTGCTCGTTAACGATCACGGCTCCTACGCCGACGCCGATATAGTCAATACCACGTTTCATTTGAGACATTGTGTGCTCCAGTGCTTTTATCCAAAGAGCCGCCCATCCTTGAGCCGCATGAACAGAACGGGCGTCGCCCAGTCCGTTCCCTCGGATTCGACTAGTAACAGCCGTGCGTGATTCATCGCCCGATCCACTGTACCGCGTTCCAATAGGTGACTGTAGAAATCGAATGTCAATTTGCGGGCCGCAGTGACAGAGACCGTATCTTGCATCGCCACGACAGCCGGAATCCCCATCTGGATCAACTGGGGTGCGAGTCCCACGAAAGGGTTATTGTCTCCCTGCTCACGTTTGGCGCTCTCGCACGCGGCCAGGAATACCAGGCGCAGTTGTGAACCAGCAGCTTTGAGCAAGGTGGCGATTCTCTCATCCTTTATCGATTCCACACTGCCATCATCATTCTCGAGAAACAAATGAGCCTGTCGCCATCGGTGGTCGAACCGTCCATGCCCCAAGTAATGAAGAATATGGTAGCCACCGTTCTGTGAGAGCGCGCGGATAATGTTGTCCATGCTGGTAGTGCCTGGGCAAATCTGGTAGCCTTCCTGTTCCAATTTCGAGCGCAAAGTGTCTGACAGCCCTGTCTGCCCCGGCATTAGGGTAACCTCGAGTTCTTTGGATTTCCTCAGATCGCCCAAGGCGTTGATCAGGTTTCTGATTTCTTTTTCCACGTTCAGGGTAGCCAGACCGTGATCGGAAAGATCGGCGGGGTTAGAGACCGCAAAGAGCAGACGGACTGGCTTTTCGACGATGGGAGCCGGTTCCGGCGTCATCAGCCCGATGTAGCGCGAGAAAGGTATCTCGCTCGATGCCGCGATTGGAACCATAACGGTCTGCACCCGGTGATGGATCCGCTCCCAGGCCAACCCGTGCAGCTCGGCGGCGGCGTTGTCGATCCAGAGGCGGATTCGCAAGCGCCCCTCTGTTTGTGTCTCGGCATAGGCTATAGCTCGATCATAGGCGCGGAGTATCGGTCCGGAGAAAAGAGCATCGAAAAGGATCGTGCCGTATTCTTGAGCATCCGACTCGGCAGCTCTCAGTCTGTCTTGATCCAGATGGAACACTCCACCGTCGAAAAGGCTGCCATTCTCTAGTTGGGCTTCGACAGAATACGTTTGATCATCCTGATCTGAACGTTGAACGCGAATCTGGAGATCGAAATATTTGTCGGGCACTGGGTGTTGGGTCTCGGGCAACTTGTGGCGGAGATGCGGCGCAAAGATTGCGTATTGTTGGGGATGCTCTGCCTCGATCCGTTCCAGCAGTGTTTCGATTTGGCCGGTACGTTCGCAATACTCAACCAGCCGCTGGATCATTTCCTCTGTGCTCATTCCATCAACGAGTTGGGCACCAAGTGAGGGAAAGTGAGCAATACAAAACTCTTTCAATGCTCTACCTGGCGACGGTTCGGGAGAAATCTCTCTAGCTATCCAAGGAGGCTGGGGCCACGAAATATCCGTTCGTTCTTCCTTGCCAAGTTCTACGAGATCAAGAAGACGATTATGGCGCTCGAGATACTCGATCAATTCTCTCGCTTTCTCACTTGTCCCCTCGCCTGGCAGATTGTAATGATCGACGCCCAAATCGGTGCAGAGATCGCGCAGTTCACCCTGGTCGAAACGCTCGTTGAGTATCTTGCGCAAAAAAGTCTTGTATTTTCGGCGCGCGGCTTTTTCTTCCGACGATGTGTCTGTGGGTCGAGTGTCTATGTCACTAAAAACGGTGTCAAAGAGTTGACGAATTACTCCCATATCCCAAACGGGCATTCTTGTACCTCCAATCACTTTTTCGGTGGGTGAATTGTAGCATAGAATTTGGTTGGGGGGTAGTTTAGCGCGATTTCGCAATCGCGTTACAAAACCAATAATCCTGCCAAGCCGACCATCACTACTACCGCGCAGGTCTGTGGGATGCCGAGCACCGGCACGAGAAACACTGCTCCCAACAGCGCTCCTATACAACCGCCCACCAGGTCGGCCCCGTAGAGCAAACCGGCTGCACGACTGACGCTCCCCCGCATCAATGCCATTGCCAGCGGAAAGGCCATCCCCGTGAGCAAACCCGCGACGAGCGCCAGCAGAGGAAAGACTAAAATTGGCGCGGGGATAGGCAAGGAGAGAATGAATGGGAAAATCCCACTGTAAGCCACCACACTTCCCTGGACGGCGATCAGTGTTCTCTTGGTATCTCTGCCACTGGCCGCCAATCGTTGCCCGATCCTCCCACCCAGCGCCAACCCAGCCATAAACGCCGTTACGATCAAGCTGACCTCTCTGTAGACGGTACCGTGCAACACCTGGAAAGCAAAGAGGATCACGACCGCCAACGTCATCTCTGCCAAGCCGATGGTGGCGATGGCGAACGGAACCTTTGCCCGGCGCTGCCATCGTACCAACAGCACGATCAGCGCTAGCGGCACGACCATCCACCATAAATTGACCGAATTGATGCTCTTGAGAGCGTCCCACAATCCGGGGTAAAAGAGTGAGAGCCATAACGTCAGATTGTAATAATAGCAGATGGGGGTCAGGTCCTCGTTGAGCCGTACCTCTGACGCTGCCAGCTCTGCCTGCACCGCCGCAAAGCGATCGGTCGTCAAAACATACTCGACGTACCCCGGCGTCACCCAACGGGTCTCAATGCTGCGCTCGGTTAGCCGTTCTGTCAGTGCAGCCGGGATTATTTCCAGATAAGCCGCAGAGGCAAGAAAAAAGTTGTGCTCGCCGGGAAGCACAACCACCTCCGGAAAGATGGCCCGCAGCGTATGGTAAACACTGCCGTTGCGCTGCGTCAGTTCTAGGCTCCAATAATTCTCCGCCGAGGGCAGCCCCAGCGCAAGGACGCCACCGGGGTTGAGGGTGGCTCGCGTTTCTGCAAAGAACTCGCGAGTATAAAAACGGTTGATCGCCCCGGTGGATGGTTCCGGCAAGTCAAGGATGATGACGTCAAAAGTACGCTGGGCAGTCTTGACGTACAGTCGCCCGTCGGCAAGAACCAGCGTGACGCGGGGGTCGTTCAGAACGGCGGCATCCTCCGGCGGGAGATGTGCTTGCGCTGCCTCGATCAGTAACGGATCGAGTTCGATGTAGGTCAGGCTGCGGATAGGATGTTTGAGGATTTCGCGCACATCCCCCGCTACGCCCCCGCCGATGAGCAGCACGTCCCGTGGATTGGGATGTGCCAACAGTGGGAAATGACTCACCTCTTCGGGAAACGTTCCCTGGGTCTCGAAGGCCAGCACACCGTTCTCGAAAAATATGCGCTGCTCGCCGCGAGCTTGCACCGTGAGGCGACCATACGGTGAGTCGGCGGCAAAGACCAGGTCAGACCACTGCCAAGACAGCGTGGCGGTGTGGAGACGATTTCCCAGAGGAAAAATAGCGAGCAAGAGAGCAAAAAACAAGAGGTAAGAAAGTGAGGAGAAAAGACGCGAGTGCCAAAGGTAGGCTACAACGATCAGGTTAACGGTACCAATGACGAGGGATGTTTGAAAGGGGTCAAGCCAATGGATGAGGACAAAACTAAAGAGCGCCCCCCCAACAACCCCGCCGGCACTTTCCCAGACGTAAGCTTGGCCCGCGCCGCCGCCCCGTTCAACAGTCAGCCGCGTGCCCAATGCGAACAGGAAACCGGTCAGCAAGCACAACGGGGCCAGGATCAGCATGATCGCTCCCAGCATCGGCCCAAACTCGACCAACGCGCCCGGCGTGACTCCCAATAGTGTCCGCACGCCGCGCACGAGAGCGATCTGCACCGGGAACAGCACTCCCGCCAGCGCCAGCCCCACGGCGAACGTCCTCGTTCCCAGTTGTCGTCGTTCGGCCACTCTCCCGAAGAATGAACCTGCCGCTACCCAGGCCAGCCACGCGGCGAGCACGAGCCCAAAGAGCAACTCGTTGCCGTAAAAGGTGGTGATCAGTTCGCGCATCAGCACGACCTGGGCAATGGTCGACGTCAAGCCGACGGCGGCGAGAGCGATTCGCATTCCCCTCATACCCCTCCGATGAACTGGTTCAGGCCAAAAAGATCTATCACCAGCCCATTGACGATCACATGGTCCAGGTTTTTTCGCTTCACATCAATGTCTCATCTGGATCGCTTACCATAAGGGGGTAGGGACAGTTATCTCACTGCCCTACCCCCAAAGAGTTTCTTTCTCTTGCTTTGTAGCATTACCAAAACGCGGACGGCACGTCCGCGGAGAGCCATAAGAGAACAGATATCAGTCCGGCGCACCCGACAGGCAAAAGTAGAAAACGCTGCCCTGCCCCTCCTCACTCTCTACTCCAACCTGACCATCCAGCTTTTCTAGGATGCGTTGCACGATGGACAACCCCAACCCGTGTCCTTCGGCGCGCACTTGGAGTTGCTCAAAAGGTGTGAACAAACGCGCTTGATCCTCGGGCGAGAGACCCGGGCCATTATCGCGCACCCAAAATCGTACAGTATTGTCTGCTTGTTTCTCCGCACCCAGTTCCACACGCGGAGGCTGACCACCATATTTGATGGCGTTGCTGATGTAATTGACCCATACTTCTTCGATCCAGGGAGCATAGCCCAGCGCCAACGGCCAGTCATTTGGCACGATGAACTCGGCATGGTATTCCCACATCATGTATCCCAGCCGCTTTTGTACCTCGGCGATGATGCTGGTCATGTTCAGAGGCATTGTTTCCACTTGTTCTTTGCGGATGCTGGCCAGTAACAGCAATTCATCGATGATATTGTTCATCTTTATGCCAGTATTGGCGATGATTTGCAAGTATTCTTGTACTTCATCTGTCGAGATGGTACCCCAGGTCTCTGGCAGGGAACGGGCAAAACCAAGCACAATGTTCAATGGATTCTTGAGGTCGTGAGCCACAGTGTGGGCAAAGGCGTCCAGCTCCTTATTGCGCGTCTCCAGTTCTGTGGTGTATTGGCGCAATGCTTCCTCCGCCCGCTCACGCTCGATAATTTGTTCCTTGAGGGCCACGTTGGCCGATGAAAGTTCAGCCGTTCGTTCTTCGACCCGTTCTTCCAACTCGTCGTGCGCTTTTCGCAATGCGCCCACCAATCGCGCGTTTTCGATGGCCACCGTCGCCTGGGCAGCCAATGTGGTCAATGTTTCCACGTCCTCCTGGCTGAACTCGGCGTCATTGCGCTTGTTCTCTACCTCTAGCACACCAATGCGGTGGCTCTTGAACTGGAGTGGCACGGCCACCAACGAGCGTGTTTCAAAATCAACCACTTGGTCTACGGCTTTATAGTGGCGGGGATCGGTGCGGGCGTCAGCAACAACGACTGGTTTTCCTGAAGACAGGGCCGCACCGGCAATAGAACCCTCAATAGGTACGGGGATATCGACCAGTTGGTCAACCATATTGCTGGCTGTTACAAAGCGCAGTTCGCCAGTCTGCCTGCGCAGCAACAGGATAGCCGACACCTCACTATCGGTCAATTCGGCAGCCGTTTCCACAATCTTGTGCAACAAGGGCTCCAGAGACACCGTCGAGGTCAGTTCGCGACTGAATTCTAGGATTCTCTCCAGTTGTGAAATTCGGGTCTCTGAATCATTCATCCTGTGCTCTCCTCAAGAATCAAGATTCGGCAGCCTCGACGGACTTCCAGACCAGTTCGGCAATGTCTATCGCCCGCACGCGAATCTTGTTCCGGCGAGCGCCCTCTTGGAGCGTGCGTTTGCATTGCTGGCAGGCCGACGCGACATAACGAGCGCCGGTCACTTGCACCTGCGCCAGCCGGCGTCCTGCCACTTGGGTAGAGACAGAGGGGTCCGAGATTTCCACGTCGCCACCGCCGCCGCAGCACATGGCGTTCTCGCCACACGAGGCCATCTCGCGCAGTTCCAACCCAGGAATGCGAGCCATTACCTCTCGCGGCGCGTCGTAGACACCGCTCTTGCGCCCCAAGTCACAGGGATCGTGATAGGTGACGATCTCTTCGACCGGCCCTAATGCGACCTGGTCGTTGGAGAACATTTGAGCCATAAATTCTGTGGCATGCAGTAACTGGATGCCAGAGACATCTGTCAAATCTGGGTAAAGATGCGTCCACGCATAGTAACAGGAAGGACAGCTAAAAATGACCTGCTGCGCCCCAATGCTGCGGACCTGCTGCACGTTGTGGCGCGCCAGTTCCGCCATCCGGCCGCTCATTCCGGCCACATAGAGCGGGTAGCCGCAGCACCACTCGTCCTCCCCCATCGTCGTGAACTCGACCTCAGCCCGGTCTAGCACCTGCACCAACGATTGAGGAATGCTATAGACACGGGGGTAGAATGATCCCACACAGCCGATGAAATAGACCACTTGGGCACGGCGTCTCCGGGGACGGACGCCCAACGGCATATAGGCCAGATTTTCACTCCATATCTGGCGGCTGGCGTTATCGTCACCAGAGATATTGTACATGGTGGTGACCGTTTCGCCGAGTATCGGCATACCTTTGGGGACGTTGACGTCTTTGCGCGTGGCATATTCCTTGAGGGCCAGCATCGTGTCGGTTAGGGAGATACCTCGCGGGCATCGCACCTGACACGATTTGCACGCGGTACACAGCCAGAATGTTTGGCTGTTCAGTACGACCTCTTCCATCCCCAATCGCATCATCTGCCACAACTGGCGAGGCGTATAGTCCATCGCGTGGGCAGTTGGACAGGAAGAACTACACGTGCCACACTGCATACAGGAAAACAGCTTTTCCCACTCGGGCGTGACTTGCTCCGCCAGAGTAAAGTCGAACGTAGCAGCATCGAGAGGCTCATATCCCATCGGGGTACCTCCTATGTTTGGGTGGGTATTGCTGGTTAGTTGGTCACTCTAGAAATTATAGCGTTTGAATGGATTTTAGTCAATTGCCTATTGTGTCAATCCGTCGCAACCTGTGTCGGGTAATGGCTGCGGTCAGATGCGCGCCAAAGAGAGCGATCACAGCACCGATGTATATCCATAGCATAAGAGCCACCACCGTGCCCAGGGAGCCGTATACCAACTCGTACTGCACGATCCCACTGCTGATATACCAGCTAAAACCGTTAGTGGCGATCTCTCCTGCCGGAGTCGCCACCAACGCCCCCCAAAAGGCCTCTGACCACTTGACCTTGGCGTTGGGTACCCAACGATACAGACCGAGGAGCGCGAGGAATACAAACAAGCGAGGAACTGTGGTCAACAAGGTCGTCCACCAAGAGATTTCGCCCATCGAAACCCCACCCCCGACGGGCACACTAAAGCGAGCAAGAATGTTGAACACGGTACTTGAAATCGATGAAATAGCCAACAGCACCGCCAGGCCGGTGACCATTCCCAGGGCTATCAAACGATCCTGTACAAAATTGCGTAGTTTGGCTTCTGGCCATGCGCGGTTAATGCTGCGCGCCAAAGCCATCAGAACACCCGTTGCCGACCAGACTAGGCTGATCAAGGCAATGAATCCTACTGTCCCACGCCGTCCCAGAACTCCCTGTATATTTCTCTCGATGAGCCGCTCGGCGACCGGAAATGCCTGGGCCATAATATCCAGCACTTGCTGCTGAACCTGCTCGCTCTGCAACACAAAACTCCCACCAACGATCAAGGCAAGCAAAAATGGAAAAAGTGAAAAGATGGCGTAAAATGTAATGCTGGCGGCAGATTCTGCCGCGCTGGCATTGCCAAACTGCCGGATAGCGTCGTACACGATGCCCGAAATGCCACCCGTAAGTCGGTTGACCAAATTGTAGATGGCCTCTGATTTAGAGCGCAGCTTTTTCCTCAAGTTATCAATCATAAACATCCAGCCTGATTGCGTCGTTCAAGACGCGTTCCCCCTGGGCCGTGTAGACCGGCAGGCGCGCGCCATCGGCCAGCCGGTAAAGCCCGACGAGCAGATGAACGTTTGCAGGCAGGTCGTTGGGCAGCGGCACGACGTGTGTGTCGGCCAATACCTCGCCTGGGGACCAGAATTTAGTAGGATAGTCGTTGTCCAGCGGCGGGCCATCACCTTGAGCACGTAGCGTGCCACTCTCATCCACCAAATGCACAAACACCATGAACGTTTCGTCTATCTCTGCCTGCGCGCGCCAATAGAGCGTGATCGACAACGGCTCGTCAGGCGATACACCGTAGCCGATCAACTCGATCCGTTCGTTCAGAGTGTATGCCAGTGGATGCGCGATCTTTTCCACAAGCACCGGTGCTCCCGTCATCCTCAACAGTGCGGGCGACGATGCCTCTCCCAAAACCGCGTCGCCGGCCATCACACGGACGATTACGCGGCACATGGCTGGTTTTTGTTCGTTCGTGTGCATCCGGTACGTGTCACGGACAATGTCACCCGCGCGCCACAGATCGGGTGGATAGATGGCTCCGGCAGGCGTTTTGTCCAGTTGACCTACCAACCGCCCGCCGACAGTCCACAGCTGCACCACGGCACGCAGGTTGACCGGCGGCGTGGACAGTGCTTCCCAGTAGAGCGTCAGATTGACCGTCTCGTCTAGTTGGACCACGTCGGGAGCAACATCCATCCCCAATAAACGCACGTTGTCAAAGACCGCGTCGCCCAATGATACGTTTGGGGATATATCGTCGATCGAGTTCACCAGTGGCAGTGCGTATCTCGGTGCGATGGCCCAGAACGGGCTGGCAACGCTCAAGATGAGCAATCCCGTTCCTACCACGCACAATGTCGTGCTCGTCCATCGTTGGGGTGTGATAGCTTCCAGTCCCAGCGCCACGAGCAGCGAAAATGCCGCGATGCCGGGGAACAGCAGGCGCCCTTCGTCCGAGGGAGTGGTCACCATATATTTGACGAGACTGGCAAAGAGCAGCAGGAACCACGTGCCCGCCAGCAACACCCCCTCTGTCTTGGCCCGCACGTCGCGCCGAATAATCATACGAACCCATCCACCCACAGCCAGCGTCACCAACAGGCCGAGCACCCAAAACACTAGTACGGGGAACAATCCATTGTATGGCGACCAGTACGAAGTTGCCACGTGGCCGAACTGTCGCACGAGTTCAATCAACCCAATGGACTTGACCGGAAGATCCATCATCCACACGCCCCAGGCTAGCGGGTCACCGTAGAGCGCCCAATTGCGCGCATACCACCAGAACCCGACCAGCCCGGCCAGGCTCAATATCACCGTTCCCCGTACAAACAAGGCCCGTACGTCTCGATCTCGCCACCACATCAACCCCAACGCCAAAGCCACCAACGGCAACAATGCCAATGCACTCATCTTGGTGAGCAACGCCAATCCCAGAACAATTCCCAAAGAAACCAGGGTTTTGCCGCTTTGGGCAAAGCTGAAGCGCCTTTGCTTACCCAAAACCCTAGTCTCTCTCTTTAGCCGCAAAACAAGCCACAGCGCAAACGTACACACACAAGCCGCGCTCACGTCGTTGTTTACCACGCTGCTGATGAAAATAAAGTGCGGGTTAAAGGCTGTGATCGTTGCTGCCGCCAACGCCAGTGCGGGTCGATCCGGCACGATCTCGCGGGCCACTAGATACGCTCCCACGACCGTCCCCGCCCCCCACAGCACACTCAACAGCCGAACCACATGCACGGCCAACACCGCCCCCTGATATGGGAACTTTTCGTGTGGGGTGTGGATGAATACGTTGGTCGCGTCGCTCTGAATGCCAGGGGTTACCGCCGGATGGGCAGCATTGAAACGCACAAAGTCGGGGAAATCAGAGGTGTCCATCGGCGCGACGAACGGCGCGGCGACGAGATAATATAAAGGCGGCTGCCCGGCCTCACGCAGCCACACGTTCTTACCCTCGGTGGGTTGTATGGGCAGCGTGCGCTGGGTTGCCAACACTCGCACGAACGAGAAATGCCAGATCTCGTCGGGAGCTTCAAAGAGGGGCACAACAACGCTATAGACCACGCCAAGGATGCAGAAAAGACCGACAATGACGATCAATCCATATCGTGTTCGGTCCACCTCATCCCGCCTCACGGAACAATCCGGTCTGATGATACCGACTGATAATGTCACGTAACTGCTTGTTGAACAGGGGAATCTCTGCCAGCCCCCACTTGTGGGCGATGAACCTGACCAACGTCCACAACGTCGCAAAGCCATAGACCACGCTGCGATAAAAGTTGACCGACGACGCTTCTTCAAAGTAGCGCGTCGGCACACCGATCTCGCTGATGCGGAACCCAAAGGCCACCGTCTGAGCGATGACCTCACTGTCAAAGACAAAATCGTCCGAGTTGAGCAAAAAGGGGATAGTCTCCAACACCTCGCGGCGATAGGCGCGGAATCCGGTGTGCGCTTCGGAAAGACGCAGACCCAGCACCAAGTTCTCGCACGTGGTCAAAAAGCGGTTGGCGATGATCTTGTAGAACGGCATCCCTCCCGCACGCACCTGACCGCCCAAAAAGCGCGACCCCAACATCATGTCCGCCTCGCCGCGCTGGATCGGCGCGATCAGTTCCGGCACGAGGGTAGAATCGTATTGGTAATCGGGATGCAGCATTACGACAATGTCCGCGCCATCCTTGAGCGCCTCCAGGTAGCAGGTCTTTTGATTGCCGCCATATCCCCTGTTCTGGATGTGGACAACGGTCTTGAGACCCAACTGCTGCGCGATCTCGACCGTCTCGTCCTGGCTCACGTCGTCCACCAGGATGATACGATCTACCACATCCATCGGCAAATCGCGATAGGTACGTTCCAACGTTTGAGCCGCGTTGTACGCGGGCATAATTACGACAATGTGTTCTTTCATTAGTGCGAATTGTGAATTGCGAATGCTACAGTCGAACCAAATTACGGATACCGAAGGGAATTATACTACGTTGAGTTGAGGGGACAAGTCGAGATCAATTGGGGATTTTGGAACGGGTGAAAATGATTGAGGGCAATGAATATGATCTATCTCCAATGGATAAATGCTCCAATTACTATGAGCAAAGTTACCAAGAACCCCATGTTCCTCAGTCGCGTTAACCAATGTGCCATTTTGGTTCCCTGTAGGCGAGGTAATTCGGCACTACCCATCAGTATGCCCTCAACCCCAACAACGCCAAAGACCAAAATTAGATAGAGATCAGTAGGGTCAGTGGCAAACAGTAAGGCAAGGAGTAGAAAAAATATACCACAGCATATCATAAACCAACAAGTGCTTGCTGTGAATCCGGACCCTGCGTCGGGATTTTGTTGTTGAATTGCCAATAAGGACTCGGCAATTCTTTGCAACTTGGTCATTTGCCCGGGTTCGCCATCTTGTGAATGATCTGGATGCGATTCACTTTGCGGCAACCACTTGAAGGCCAAAGAATACGACACAAAAAAGTTGACAAATGCAAAAACAGCCCGTAGAGTGTATTTGGCCCCAGCCTCCCATGCCGAGTTTTCAACGTATAAATTGGGAAAAAGCAATAAACTGAATTGAACTACCAGAGCACATGTCACACCCGTAATGGCCCACCTGATTGCTCCTTGCACACTAAAGTGACGATCACTAAATAGATAGATAAACTGTACAGTGAACACAAAACTAAATACTGCCAGAAATGCGACTCCTAAAAATAGAACTGCTCCAAAGAACAAGCCAAAGACATCAGATTGATCGGAATTGATTTTATTCGCTGTGTTGAATTCCAAGAGAGGTTCACCGGTCATAGCGCTACGAACAATGAGAAATGACACGTTAACTATCGCCACAGCCGATAGGAAAATGACTGCCATAATGATGGCGCTTTTTTTACTTTTTGCTAGCATGATATTTTCGTGTTTGGTTCGTGAATCACTACGTAGAGCGTGGACAGCGTGTACCCTTCAATTGCCCACCGCTGAGAGCGTTTTAGCAGTTTGATAATGGCGCATTTCGTTCACCAGGGGGAGTAGAGCATTCCCAAATGCGGTGCATTCAGAAATGCAGAGCGGCTTTTGCAAACCCGCTCGCACAAGGTGTGCTTGCTCCTATATCATCCAAGTACGATTAATGGTTTCCTATTTCGTATCAATCAGATGAGCAAAGGCTGAGTATCCAGATCGTATGTTCTTCACTTTTCTTTTCTCGGGCAGAAAAACCTAGTTGTTTGGAATCAGGTGACCAAGTAAGAGCCTGTGCTTCGCTCAGGTTCCAATCTTCACTATTGACAATTCGGGATATCTGGGCTTGACTTTTATCATAGAGTACAATTGACCAGGTGTAACTGTCTGGGGTCATTTGTGCTTCAATCCAAGCAATTTTCAACTGATCTGGAGAGGGCACTGGTCTGCAAGGAAACTCACTATTGCACATCATTTGGACACTTTGATTGTCTATTGACATAGTTGTCCACTGACTAGCCTGCCAGTCTATTTCGGAAATCATACCGTTGCTCCATTGCCAATCTAGAGGTATACCCAGAATGACCGTCTCGTCAAATGTCCAATGGGGAAGACCAGTAGATGTTTTTCCTATTGTAGGATTTACTAGGGGATGCCATACCTGAGAAGAAATGTCAAATATCCAGATACCATCGCGCCACGCTAGGATCCAATTGCTATTTGACCAGTCAATCAATTCTGCTTTCTCATCCGTAATAGTTGTTACAGTACCATTTTGCCAATCCAACTGAGTCATTACATCTTCTGCTTCCCAAGCATTGATTGGATGCTCTAAAGTGAATCCTATTGTTCTATCGTCCGGTGACCAGGCAATAAAGCGACTCCTTAGAATGTTTGATTCTGACGGTCCTGCTGTGTACACTTTGATTGTTTCACTCCAATCATCACCAACTGATACGATCCAGATGCTGTAACCGTGAATATAGGCCAAGTGTTTTCCATTATGTGACCAAGCTATATTACCTATACCGGGATTAGCATTCAGCCCAGTACTTTCTAATTGGATTTTACATAACGATTCAGTTGAACCTCTTGGTAAACATCCCCCTAACATAGCTGTGAGGGATAAAGCACATAGAGTTAGAAGCGATGCTTTTGACAAAAGGATTTTTCTGATTCCCATCAATCATTCCACTGCATCTTGCGGCTCCTCAGATGGTTTGACCATATCCTTGGCCAGACTCAACGCACCAGCCACAAAGCTCAGCAACGGAGAGAGCGTTCCTTCCTGACCATCGGAAGAGATGATGGTGGTGCGCAGTTCCTGAGGCTCCGGTAGGTGTTCGGCGATCTCGGGCAGCCGGGCGACGAGCTGGGATTGGATGTGTTGTTCAGATAGATCGTTTTCGATTCTCCGTCGCGTTTTCTGGTGCGCCAACTCGCGGTCGGTCTGTGCGGCGTTGGCCACGTTGTAGAGTTCTTGCACCTCCAGCTCGGCGGTGGCTCTGGTGTGCGCTTCTTGTGCCTGCACAGCGTCCAATTCCATCTGCGCCTGCACCTTGTCGATTTCGCCCACGATGCGACGTTTCTCCAATTCCAGTTCTTGAAGGGCCAGTTCCAGCGTGGCCTCGCTGCGGACCTTGGCGGTGGCGTTCTGCTCTGCGATGGATTGGCGCTCGGCCTCCTGCTCGACCGTGTGGCGGCGCACTTTTTCCGCCTGCATCAAGTTGTACTGGGCGCGCTCGTTCTCGGCCTGCAGCTGTTCGAGTTCGCCTTTGGCTTCCAGTTCTGCCGTTTCACGCGTGGTTCGATTTTCCAGCTCTCGGGTGGCGATCTCCTGCTGGTTCTCCAGTTCTGCCAGACGGGCCAATTTCTCCCGTTCTGCCCTGAACGGGATTTGTAGATTCTGCCAAAGCCGGGTCGAACTGACAGTGGCTTCTTTGATCTGGATGGTGACGATCTTGAGGCCCAATCCACCATCGTCTCCCTCGCGGCTGCCCTCGGCCACCACGCGCAAACGGTGCGTCAATTCCTCGATGATCGGTTGTTTGTCGCTCAATACCTCGTCGATGCTCATCGTGGCAACTTTGTCCTTGATCGCCGCCTCGGCCTGCTCGCGCAGTTGCATGTTGACGATTCCCATTGGGTCATTAGAGTTGGAGAAATCGAGTTTCCGGTAGGCAATCTCGATGTCGTTGATGATCCATTGTACGTAGGCCTGCACCAGAATTCCCTGCCGCTCGATGCAGATGCAGTTGGCGTTGATAAAAAGCGTCTGCACGGCTGCCGGGATGATGAGAAATGCGTCAGTGTTGGGATTGTAGCGGAACGAGATACCCATCCCCATGTGGACCGGCCGCTCGTGCCCGCGCCGGGTGTGGATGACGTAGACGTTGGGCGGGACGACGACGGTGCGCCACACCCCAAATCCCGTGATCCGGTAATCAACAGTCCGGTCTAGAGCGTCATCATCTTCACCCGCAGAAGGCAGTGGTGCTCCCGGCATAACGGGGGCTCCGCTACTCTTGATGGATGCCTGGCGTTTCAGTTTACGATCTACTTGTTCCTGTTTTTGTAGGACCTGTTCCAAATAAACGTTTTCGACACTTTGCTCGTCCATCGTATACCTCCACAAATCTCAGTCCGCAGGGCGTTGAACCGCCGCAGAGTGCTCATCTCATAACTGATACAGCTCGCCGTACTTGGTCCGGAGATACTGGATATACGGCGCAATACTCAACGGGCCGCCGGTGACACGTTCGATCAGTTCCGAAGCCGTGTACTTGCGCCCGTGCCGGTAGATGTTCTCCACAAGCCAGCCATGCAACACGCCGAACGATCCCGCTTCGATCTCGCCGATGATCTCTGGATGAGCCTGGAGTACGGTCTCGAAAAACGCCGCGCCCATAATGTTGCCCAGCGTATAACCCTGGAACGCGCCGCCGATGATGCCTCCGTACCAATGAATGTCTTGCAACACGCCATCCCGGTCGTCTGGCGGGACCAATCCCAGATCGGCTTGGAAGCGTTCGTTCCATGCCTCTGGCAGATCGCGCACGGCCAACTTGCCTTCGAGTAATTGTAGCTCCAGGTCAAAGCGGAGCAAGACGTGCAGATTGTAGGTCACCTCGTCGGCATCAGTGCGGATCAGCGAGCGCTCGACCTTGTTGATGGCGCGATAGAACGTGTCCAACGACACGTCTCCCAGTTGGTCAGGAAAGATCGCCTGCAGCTTGGGATAAAAGAATCGCCAAAAGCCCCGGCTGCGCCCGACGACGTTTTCCCACAGGCGCGATTGGCTCTCGTGCACGCCCGCCGACGTCCCGTTGGCCAACGGCGTGCCCTCAAAGTCGGTGTTGATTTCTTGCTCGTACATCGCGTGACCGGCTTCGTGCAGCGTGCTGAATAGGGCATCGCTTAGGTTGTTGTCTCGAACGCGCGTGGTGATGCGCACGTCACCGATCGAGAACTCGGTGCTGAACGGGTGCGGAGCCTCGTCCAGTCGCCCGCGTTTCAGATCATACCCAAAACATTCGGCGGCTTGTATCCCAAACGCCAACTGCTTTTCTCTGGGGAAAGGCTGGAGCAGGCATGCGTCGTTTGCAGAGGGCTGAGCGGTGATGGCCCGCACAATGGGCACCAGTTGCTCGCGCAGTTCAGCAAAGACGGCGCGTACGGTCGAGACCTTCATACCGTAATCAGCAAAGTCGATCAGGGGATCGGCAATGTGCTCGTAACCGGGAAAAAATTCGGCCATTTGTCGGCTCAGGTCGAGGGTCTTTTCCAGATAAGGCTCTACTTTGGCGAAATCGTTCGCCGGGCGGGCCTCGGTCCAAGCCTGGAAGGACGCGGACCGGTGTTCGGAGAATTTTACTACAAATGCAGGCGGTACCTTGACCGCGCGCTCATAGTCGCGCCGGGCGACGCGGATGAGGCTAGCCTCGTTCGAGTCGTAGGGCAAGCTTTCCTCATAGGATTGTAGGTCGTCCAGCAGCTTGCCGAGGGCTGGGTCGGTGGACTTCTCGTGGGCCAATCGTCGCAACGTAGCCACTTGTCGTCCACGAGCTGGTGCGCCCCCCGGCGGCATGTAGGTGCTTTGATCCCAGCCCAGCACCCCAGCGGCGGATTCCAGGTCATTGATCTCGATAAGGTGGACTTTTAGTTCTTTGAATTTGGTTTCCATACGGTATTTTCTCCCATGTTTGGTTGATGTGAATTTCCTGCCTTTAGCGCGGCATATCGGCCAGGACGCCCAGCAGGGTATCGATTTCCTCGGCGGTGTTGTAGTGGGCCAACCCAACGCGCACCAGACCACCATGCGCCTCCACCCTCAGCCGTTCTGTGACAGGCAGAGCGAAAAAGTTACCGTCCCATACAAATATGTTGGCCGTACCCAGTCGTTGGGCAATCTCTCGTGGCGTGAGGCCCTCCATCGTGAAGGAGACGGTGGGTGCACGCCGGTCAAATTGGGATGGATCGGTGATGCCATAGATGCGCAGGCCGTCTATACTTTGCAGCCCACTCACTAACCGGTGGCACTCTTTTTGCTCATAGACGCGGATCGCGGTCAGCCCAGCTTTCAGATTGCGCCGCCGACCGTCAAAATCAGGAAATTGCTCCGCAAACTCGCCGCCAAAGCGCCGCCCCACCGACGCCAAATAGTCCACGGCAGCCGTCGCCCCGGCCAGCGCCTCAAAGTTCGGCGTACCAGTTTGGAACTTGTCGGGCGGGTTGTTGATGGCAGGGCGCACTTTGTAGGCGGGCAAGGCATCCAGCAACTCGTACCGCCCGTACAGCGCACCGAGGTGCGGGCCAAAGAATTTGTAGGATGAGCAAACCAAAAAATCGCAATCTATGGCCTGCACGTCGATGGGGCCATGGGGCCCATAGTGAACGGCGTCCACATAGAGCCAGGCGCCAACGGCGTGGGCCAGTTCAGCGATGTGGGCCACGTCGTTGATCGTGCCGGTGGCATTGCAAGCGTAACCGACGGCCACCAGCTTGGTCCGCTCGTTGATGAGGGCTTCCAGGCCTGCCATATCGAGGGTGCAGTCGGCTGGGTCGAAATCCGCGTGACGGACGACGACGCCCCGCTCTTCCAACGCCATCCAGGGCGCGACGTTGGCATCATGGCTCAAGCGACTGACGACGATCTCGTCGCCGGGGGCCAGCGTCCGCCCGATGGCACGGCTAATGCTAAAGGTGAGAGTGGTCATATTCTGGCCAAAGACGATCTCTTCGGGGTGGGGCGCGTTGACGAAATCAGCCAGGGCACGGCGGGCCTCGGTCACCGTCTCGTCGGTGCGGCGGCTAAAGAGAAAAGCGCCGTGGGCGTTGCTGTTGGCCTCGGTGAGGTAGCGGCTCATCGCCTCGATGACAGAGCCATGCACCTGCGTTCCACCGGGGCCGTCCAAAAAAATGATGGGTTGACCGTTCTCGGTCTGTTGCAGCGCCGGGAATTCGGCGCGCAGTGAGGAAATGGTAGTTTGATCTAATGCCACTGTTGACTCCTTGAAGAATTTTTTGGGGGCCGAGTAGGCGTTGAAGAAATTAGATTATGGCGGCCTCTTGTGTCTGGGGCAAGGTAAAGACCATGCAGTTGCCTTTGCCTTTCGGACCATCTTCCACCCAAATACGCCCGCCATGGGCATTTGTCGCCATTCGACAGAAAGGCAACCCAAGCCCCGCCCCTCTTTGAGTTCCTGCACGTCCTTGTATCTGTGTGAATTTCTCAAAAATACGTATGCGTTCCTCTTGAGGAATACCGGGACCAGTATCGACTACTTTTACCCGTACCATTGACTCGTCAGCATAGGCATCTACCCACACCTTGCCTTCCCGGGGAGTAAAGCGGAGCGCATTGTCCAAAAGATTGACCATCACACGTTCAAGAACGTCGTGGTCGGCCATGACCAGAGGCAAGTCCGCAGGTATGCAATTTTTCAGTGCGACACCACTTTTGCGAGCCAGCAGATGTTCCTCGGCCATCAACGCTTCGACCAGCGCGTATAGATCGAGTGGCTGTAGCCAGAGCGTCATCTGACCTTCTTCCAAGCGCGCGATGTCTAGCAGGGTGTCCACCAGATATTGCATCCGCTGTATCGATTGCCCCATTGTGTTCGTCACCGCGGTCACATATTCCACTTCGGCATCGACAACGGGCACTTGCTGTAGCAGGTCCAGGGCAGTAGAAATTGCGCCCAAGGGGCTGCGGAGATCGTGAACGATCATATCGGCCAACTCTTCTCGCAGGCGCAAAAGTTCCTCCAGTTGCGCTTTCTGAGTGCTCAACTTTTGAACTCGGTCCACGGCTTGCCGGTACGACTGCCCCAGAACAATCCGCACGTTATTTGCGTCGGTGAGCCGGTTCCCGATGATGTGGATAACCTCTGCCGCCAGGTCCGGAACCTCGTTTATGGCCTGAAGAAAATCCTCCTCCGAGATGTGAATGATGCATGACTCCTCGGCAGCCATCACTGTAGCTGTGTGGGATCGCCCAGTACTATCCCCGATTTCTCCCACAATTTCCCCAGGCGCGACGATGGAAAGGAGATAAAAGTCATCCAGTTCTTCGCGGTAAATCCCCAAGCATCCCGACTTGAGATAGTACATCCCATCACTCACCGAACCTTGACGGATCAGCACTCGACCTTGAGCAAGTTCTGTTTCTTGCCCATACTGTTTCAATGTCTCGACCAGATTTTCCATTTTAAACTTTTCTATAGATTTTTTGGATATTTGTAACATAGTATAGTGTAATTTGTATGAAAGTCAACGCCCAATGCAAGGTTACGGCGTTGGCACTGGGGCAATTTTGAGTATAATTGTAACAGGCTTTAGATAAATGGGAGGAGAAAATGTACAACAAGCAACAAGTATTCATCGGTGCCGTAATTGTGCTGATTGGGGTGGCATCTCTGCTCGGCAATATACTCAACATAGACCTTGGTTCCCTCTTTTGTCCGCTCGCGCTGATCGCTGCCGGGGCACTGATATTGATGCGTCCGCAATTGCTCGATCGTGATACGCCAGGCAGGCTCAAGCTGTTTGGTGACGTCCGGCGACGCGGCGCGTGGCAAGTGACCGACGAAGAGTTGTGGGTCGGCATTGGAGATGTGCGATTAGATATGACCGACGCGCACATCCCTGTAGGCGAAACACGGATTCGTACCTTTAGTTTCATAGGCACTGTCCGCGTGTCCGTGCCAGAGGGCGTGGGAGTGTCGGTGTCGTCCACGGCGTTCGTCACAGATGCCAAGGTGCTGGGTCATAAACGAGATTCTGTCATAACCCCTTTTGAAATGTCGAGCGACGGCTATGAGAACGCCGAGCGCAAAATCAGGTTAGAAGTTCTGGCCTTTATCGAAAACCTCAGGATCAAACAGGTACAGGCCGAGCAAGTGATTGACGATTTTGTAGAACAGCCAGAACCACCTAACGAGATACTTGTGGAGTAAATGAAAAACCAATGACCAACAAGGCAAAGATCATCATCGGCGATTTGCACATGGGTGCTGGGTTCGCGCCAGACAATCCCCTGGAGGATTTTGACAACGATGATAAATTCGCCGAGTTCCTGAACGGCATCATGATCGAGAGCGACACAAAGGGAATGGACGTCGAGTTGATCGTGAACGGCGACTTGTTCGAGTTTCTCCAGGTTCCTGCTGTGGATGTTTTTGATCCCCAGGCCATCTATCCACCAGAAGTGTATTACCCCACATCGGAACCAAGCTCGCTCAAAAAGATCAACTTGATCATCGGGGGTCATACCGTCTTTTTCACCGCCCTGCGTGACTTTATCAACCCCCATCATCCCCGCCGAAATATCACCATCGTCAAGGGCAACCACGACGTAAATCTATATTGGGGGGCAGTGCAGGACGCGATCCGTCAGGCAATGGGGCCCACGGGCGACCGCCAAGGTTTGCTGACCTTTGAGGAGTGCCGGGTGAGCCGAGAGGGTATTTACGTCGAGCATGGCAACCAGTACATAGAACCATATAATCACTTTGACAACTTTGAAGAGCCGCTCGACCCTGAGCGCCCTGGCGAACTGGAGATTCCGACCGGTTCCACTTTTGTGATGGAATTTCTCAACGATGTGGAACGCGTCAGATGGTGGGTGGATTCAGTTGTACCCGTCACCGCTTTGATCTGGCATATTTTCCCCATCGATTTTGAATTTGCTGCCTGGATGCTGGTCAGCTTTTTAAAGGCAGTCCCCATACTTGTGGTAGGGCGTTTTGCCGTTGAGGACGAGGCTCACATCCAGACGCAGATAGATGGGTTGCGGCAGCAGTTAGAAGACGACGCTCAGGTTGCCGCTCTGGGCAAACAATACGCCACAGACGAGGTCTTTCGTCGCGAGTTCAACGACACTTTGCAGCAAGTCCTGCAAGCCATCGCCGCTCCGCATGAGGGTATATCGCCGACTGTTGCTCAAGAGGCTGGTCCAACCGCCGCCCTCCCAGACATCGTCTTGCGCCAAGTGGCACAGACCAAGCTTGAGGAGGAGAACGTCGAGGTGGTCGTATTCGGGCACACGCACCAGCCATTGTGCGAGCGGCTGAACGGTGGAATGTATCTCAATGTTGGGACGTGGGTCTGGTGGCGAGACTTTGCCGATATGGGGTTAGAAGAATGGAAGGATTTCTACGCCCATCCAGAGAACTTTACGCAGCCACACTATTTGACCTATGTGCGGGTAGATTACGACAAGAATGGCCGCATCCAGGCCCAACTGCTCGACTATGCTGGACAACTCGCCATCGAATGCCCCAAACCTCCAGGATGTAAACCCTTGGCGTGGTTGGCAGGGTTATGGGTACAGTTGGTCGAGTGGTTCAGTTCACTGACAGATTAAATTCCAAGGCTTGCCATTTGAGTGCACCAATAACCAGCATTAGCCCCTCTCCTTTGATAGAGAGAGGGACTAATGTTTAACTTTTGGTAACTACTCAGGTATGGAACCCTTGCGAAGGTTCGACAGTGCTTTTCAAGCCAAAGATGCTTTCGTTGACCAAAATTCACTACAGCAACGGTGCAATTCGCAACCTTCGCAAGGGTAGGCCGAATAGTACAACTCTTGAATGCATCACGCCAGCATATTGCGTGAGATAACCATACGCTGAATCTGGTTAGCCCCCTCGTAAATCTGCATCAACTTGGCATCACGCATATACTTTTCCACCGGGTATTCTTTGCTGTAACCATAGGCGCCAAAGATCTGTACGGCATCGGTCGTTACCTGCATACACGAGTCGGTGGCATAGCATTTGGCGATGGACGATTCGTAGCTGTTCGGTTGGCCTTGGTCGGCCAGCCAGGCAGCTTTCCAGGTGATGAGCCGGGATGTCTCGATCTTGATCGCCATATCGGCCAGCATGAACTGGATCGCCTGGTGAGCGGCCAACGGACGGCCAAAGGTCTGCCGCTCCTGGGCGTACTGAACGGCGGCCTCCATCGCCACACGGGCGATGCCGACAGCACTGGCAGCGATACCCGCCCGACTCTTGTCCAACGTCTTCATAGCGATCTTGAATCCCCCGCCCTCTTGGCCCAAGAGATAGTCGGCTGGCACGCGCACCTCGTCAAAGATCACCTCGGCAGTATCGGAGCAGCGATGGCCCATCTTGTTTTCCTTTTTACCGACAGAGACTCCAGGCGTATCGCGGGGGACGACAAAGGCGCTAAAGGCGCGATAGTTACGCTGGCCTGGCTCAGAGGTCGCAAAGACGGTATAGAACGAGGATATACTGCCGTTGGTGATGAACATTTTGCTGCCATTGATCACATATTCGTCGCCGTCACGCCGCCACGAAGTATGCAGGTTGGCCACATCGGAGCCGGCACCACTCTCGGTGAGGCAAAAAGCGGCCATAATCGGTTTTTCCACGTACGGGGTGAAGAAACGTTCCTGTTGCTCCTTGGTGCCGCCAACGAGGATGGGCGTCAGCCCCAGGTTGTTAGCCATCATGGATGACCCCATTCCCCCATCGCCCGCAAATAGCTCTTCGGCCACCAGGCACTCTTCCAACGATCCTGCACCAACACCGCCCAACTCTTCGGGAATGATACAGTTGAGCAACCCCGCAGCATGGGCCTTTTCGACCACCTCCCAGGGGAATTCGGCAGTCTCGTCATAATGCTCGGCACGAGGAATCATCTCTTTCCGGGCAAAGTCGCGCGCCAGCTTGCGGATGAACTTTTGTTCATCGGTCAAAGAAAAGTCAATCATCTTACACCTCCATTATATATACCAAAAAACATTGCCTGTGCACAATTATACTACCAGTTGTACAAGTAGGTCAAACGTTTGCCCGTGTTCCTGACGGAAAACCGAGCTGCCAAGCCCAGATATGGATGGGACAATGTAACTCGACATTAACACCACCTTAACACAATCAATATGCCAAATAGCGTATGCTGACACTGGTAGGATTAGTTTTTCTAATCACGTGTCTATAATGCTGGAGGTGTTATGTCTGATTTAATAGTAGGAGTAGGACAAAGCAGCAATGAGGATTCTTTTAAAGCGGGACAAGAGGCGGCATCTCAAGCCCTGCAAAAGCAGAGCGAAAAGCCCCAAGTGTTGATCGTTTTCGGGGCGATGCACTTTGACCATCGACGACTTTTGGCCGGAGTCACTTCAGTGACCGGCGACATACCAATGGTAGGAGGCACTACCGCTGGCGAAATCTCTACATCGGGCTTTTCCACGCAATCTGTCGTGATCATGGCTCTTGGCTCGAACGAGCTCGACTTTATGACGGGCATAGGCAAAAATACGAGTCAGGGCGAAGCAGTCTGTGGAATAGCACTAGTGGGTCATTTGACACGAGCATTGCCATAAAAATCGGATTAGGGTATGATTCCAGACAGCGCAAAGACATCGTATTTCAAGGAGTATGCTCATGACACGTCGCAAGAAAGATCCGTTACGTGTCAAGCGACAATTAGAAGTGGACATCGATGACAATTAGAAATGCCCATGCCGAGAAGTCAACACTCGGCGTCCGGGACGGCATCGGAGCCGCCCCAACGAATACCATTGCGACGTGCGGCTTCTTCGGCACGAACGCTC